>CBDUSX010000182.1:0-6143 GCA_965369935.1 uncultured bacterium | reverse complement strand
CTAGTCGTCGCCCAGGGCCAGGCGGGCCTGGGCCCCGCCGGAGGGATCGGTGAACAGCCCACTGATGAAGGCCTGAAACCGGTCGTAGCCGAACTCGCGGCCGGTGTGGCGGGAATAGTAGTCCAGGCAGTCCCGCACCTTGGCTTCGATTTGTTCCGCGGTCGGGGCATCATCCGGTGCGCCGGGGGAGGCGGCGCGTTCCGCGTGGGCCACCATCCCACCCTCCCGGTCGAACACGGTCAGCTTCACCACCCCGTCGTTGCGGTTCTCCCCTTCGAACCCCTTGGGGCGCTCCGTGATCGAAATGCGGTCGAACAATGCCAGCACGTCCTCGCGCCGCACGTTGTCATCCTCGAAGTGGGACAGGCCCACCGCGCCGTCCACCAGGGCGCAGGCCGCCACGTAGGGGCCGCAGAACTTGGCCTCGCTGCCCACGGTGGGCGGCCGCTTGACCCGCAGGGCCATGAACGCGCCGTAGGGGCCTTCCACCTCCACCTTGCCCACGTCCGCCACCGGGATGCCCTTGGCCTCCAGGGCCTTGCGCGCCTCGAAGGCCAGGGCGATGTTGCGATGGTTGTTGTAACAGCACGGGTACAGCTTCATCGAGATGCCGCCGCCGAACAGGTCGAACTCAGCCCGGTCCGGGTCGGCGGCCAGGCGCTCGCCTCCGTAGAGATCGAAAAAGCCCTTCTCCGCGAAGATGTCCGCATCCCCCGTCAGGCCGGCCCGCGCCAGCCGGGCGGCGCGCAGCCCTGCGGCTCCGGCCAGCCCGGCATGGAGCGGCTTGGCCATGGAGCCGAAGTTGCGTTGCAGCCCCCCGCTCTGGGCGGCCGCCAGGGACAGGGCGTGGGCGGCAGCGCCGGCGTCCAGGCCGTACAGATAGCTCAGGGCCGCCGCGCAGGCCAGGGGCCCGATGGTGCTGGTGGCGTGCCAGCCCTTCTCGTAATGGGGAAAGCCCAGCACGCGCCCCAGCTCCACGTTGCAGGCCAGCCCCACCCCGAACGCCGTGGTGAGGCGGGGCGCCAGTTCGGGCTCTTCGCTCACCGCCACCACCAGCCCCGCCACGATGGGCGCGCTGGGATGGGTGCTGCTGACCTGATGCACGTCGTCGAAGTCCAGGGCATGGGCCGCGGTGCCGTAGATCATGGCCGCCTCCTCCGGAGCCACCCCGGCCGGATCGTCCGGGCTCATATCGCTCCCGCCGCCATAGTTGGCGGCCACCTTGCGGGTGACGGGCTCCGCCCAGCCGGCGCAGGCCACGGCCAGGGTGTCCTCGAAGGCCATCCGCACGTAAGAAAGGGTCTCCGGGCCGAAGGGTTCGCTGGTGGTAATCAGGTTGCACAGGCGCTGCAAGAATGGAGAGGTCATGGTGGAGTTCCTCCGGGAAGAATTTGTTATACGAGCTGATTTGTCGAGCGAACGGCCCTCATCCAGCCGGGCGGAAAACCCGCCGCACCTGCCGCGGGGAGTGGGCCATTTACCGAAAGATATAGTCGCCCGAACGCGGGCAAATCACAAGGCGCCGGAAAGGCGCAAGGGCATGCAAACGGCAGGGGGCGCGGGGGTATCTTTGAGGCCGGCTCTAGTGGGCAAAGTCGGAGAAAAGCTGCTGCAGCATCGCCTGGGACTGCATCAGGGAGGCCGACTCCTCGATGGGCTGCTTCATGTAGTCCACGATGGCGTCAATTTTGCCGAGGGAATAGTCAATGCGGGGGTTGCTGCCGCGGATGTAGGCGCCGATGTTGATCAGGTCTTCGGCCTCCTTATAGGTGGCCAGGGCGCTGATGAGGGCCTGGGCATCGCGCTTGTGCTGCTGGGTAGCCACGTCGGTCATGATCCGGCTGGTGGAGGCCAGCACGTCCACGGCGGGGAACTGGCCCTTGGCCGCCATGTCCCGGCTGAGGTAGATGTGCCCGTCCACCACGGAGCGCACCGCATCGGCGATGGGATCGTTGGGATCGTCCCCTTCCACCAGCACCGTATAAAATCCGGTGATCGAGCCCGCCGAGCCGGACATGCCGGCCCGCTCCAGCAGCTTGGGCAGCAGGGCGAACACGGACGGCGGGTAGCCTTTGGTGGCGGGCGGTTCTCCCGCGGCCAGGCCGATTTCGCGCTGGGCCATGGCGAAGCGGGTGATGGAATCCATCATGAACAGCACGTCCTTGCCCTGGGCCCTGAAGTATTCCGCCACCGTCGTGGCCAAAAAGGCCGCCCGGATGCGGATCAGCGGCGGCTGGTCGGAAGTGGCCACCACCATCACGGAGCGGCTGAGCCCTTCCTGGCCCAGTTCCCGCTGGATGAACTCCACCACCTCCCGGCCGCGCTCGCCGATCATGGCGATCACGTTGACGTCCGCTTTGGTGTGGCGGGCCATCATGCCCAACAGCACGGATTTGCCGACCCCGGAGCCGGACATGATGCCCACCCGCTGCCCCTTGCCGGTGGTGAGCAAGCCGTTGATGGCCCTCACGCCAACGTCAACAGGCTCGGTGATGCGGCGCCGGTGCAGGGGGTTGATGGAGTCGGCATACAGGGGCATTTCATAGGGGCAGACGATTTCGCCCTTTTGGTCAATGGCCTCCCCCAGGCCGTCCAGAATGCGGCCCATCAATTCATCCCCCACCTGCACGGTGGGTTGGCGGTCTTCGGGAATGATGCGGCAGCGCGGCCCGATATGAGACATCTGGCCCAGGGCCATCAGCAAGACCTTGTCCCCCTTGAAGCCCACCACTTCCCCCATTACGCGCTGGGTGGTGTCCGGATTGTAGATGGTGCAGATGCTGCCCACCGCGGTGCCGGGATTGAAGGCCTCGATCACCTGGCCCACCACCTGGGTGATCTTGCCCTGCCGGCGCACCACCCGCACTCCTTCGATCAGCTCGCGGTAGTTGTCCCGGTTGGGGAACTGCTCTTTCAGCGTGTAGGATTCACTCATCGCTGCCCGCGGATTCAGGAGGTGCGGGCGGCTCGGGGGATTGACCGGCCGCGGCCTCTTCCGTGTTTTCCGCGGCAATCGTGGCCGTCGCTTCGGCCAGCGCATCCGGCGAGGTTTCGATGGTCACCGTACCCTGTTGGGCGTCGTCGTCTTCCGGGCCGCCTTCCTGCCCGGTTGCGCCGGGATCATCCGGCAACCCGGAGGTTTCCTGCGAGGCGGCGGCCATCTCCGGCGGGAGGTTCATGACCGCTGCTTCCCGCTCCGCCAGAGCCTGGTAGAGCACATTTTCGATATGGCGGAACTGGTTGGCAAAGGTGAGATCTATCATTTCCCGGTCGGTTTCGATCATGGCGTTGCCGGGCGGCAGGTCGGGCCGCGGGCGGAAGACAAGGCTTTGATCCTCGTTAATGAATTTCTCCAGCGCCGGGCGGGCGGCGGTGGCGAACTGAAAATCCTCGGGGTTCAGCCAGACGCGGAAAACGCCCTTGCCCTCCATCTTGGCCAGGGTTGCCGCCAGCACCCGCCACACGACCTGTTTGTTGATCTTCAACTCCTGCGCCAGGATGGTCTTTGCCATCAGCACCGCCAGGCGGACGCTGTCCTTTTCGGCATAGTAATTCACCTGCTCCCGGTAGCGGGAAAGGTCGTTCAGAATCTCCTCGATGTTCGCCAGGTGGCCGCCGGCCTCCTCATAGCGCTTCTGCAGGCCTTCGGCGCGGCCCTGCTCAAATCCCTCGCTGTGCCCCTGCCGGCGTATCTCGTCAACGTGGCGATCGGCGTCCTCGATCAGCCGCCTGGCCTCGGCTTCGCCCTCTTCCTTTACCTGGCGGGCCTCCTCATAGCGTTTGTCGGCCTGCTCGTTGAGTGCCTCGATTTCCGACTGGAGCTGGCGCACATACAACTCGGCCTCCTCACGAATGCTGTCCGCGTAGCGCTCCGCGTTGGTGAGCAGGGTGTTTTCCCGCTGAAACTTGATGGATGCGAAGTCGGTCTGCCCGGAGGACATCTCCACGTCCGGCTCTTCCTGCTCGAAGCCGGGGCGGCCTTCCTGTTCCGCCGGTGGGACCGCGGGGTCGAAGACGCCCTTGGGCGCCTGCACCTGAAGCTGCCGCTCCTCCTCGCCCGGGGCTTCCTCGTCGAAGCTTTGTACGTCGTAGCTCTGGTAGTCCAATTGCCCCTCGTCTTAAGGTAATGGGAGGTTCTCAGCCTTAGGCCATTGGGATCGGACTAGCGCTTGTCACGCAGCCAGGCCCGGATCATGGAAGCTGTGGCCAGGGGGTCGGAGCGGGCCATATCCATGATCTTGTCCCTGGGCGGGATGCCCACCTCGTGTTCCGTGGGAATTTCCAGCTCCTCGCCCTCCAGCTCGCCGATGGTGGCGGGCAGCCCCATCAGCAGATCCAGGTCTTCCGGCTTGGCGCTCAGGCGCTGCACCATGGGGCGGATCACGAACATGATCAGGGCCAGCAGACCCACTCCAAGGAAGGTGAAGCGCAGAATATCCAGGAAAAACTTGCGGTTGCGGGCGGTCTTCTCAAGCTGTGCGGTCAAATCCTCTTCCTGGGCCTTGCGGAAGCGCAGGTTGGTCAGCTTCAGCACGTCGCCCCGCTTCTCGTTAAAGCCCACCGCGGCCTTGATGAGCCGCTCGATTTCCTGCTTTTCCGCCGTCGTCCATTCCTCATACTTGCGGGTGACGATCTGCCCCGAGTCGTCGGTGACGGGCTTGTACTTGCCGTCAATGAGCACCGACACGCTGAGCCGCGCGATCTGCCCCACCGCCGGCTCGCTCACCACGCGCTTGACGCTGGTCTCGAAATTGCGGGTCTCGTTGGTGCGGGAAAGCTGGGAGACGTTGGCGATCTCGCTTGCGCCGGCCTGGGTTTCGGGCAGGTTGGCGGTGACGCCCGGTATGCCCACCGGAATGGAGCGGGTGCCGGTGGAATTTTCCGTGGAGGTCTGCTCGCTGCGCACCACGGTGGCATCCGGATCGAAAATCTCTTCCTTCGTGGTCACCTTGTCGAAGCTCACCACCGCGGTCACACGGGCCCTCACCCGTTCCTCGCCGACCACCGGCTCAAGCTGGTTGATGATCTTGCTCTGCAGGGTCTGCTCCAGCCTGCGCCGGAAAGTAAACTGGTCGCTGAAATTGGCGCCCCCCAGCTCGTCGCTGCCCCGGCTGAGCACAATACCCGTGGTGTCGGCCACCACCACGTCTTCCTTGGCCAGCCCTTCCACGGAGTTGGCCACCAAATGGCCGATGGTGTCCACCTGCGCGCGGGTGATCTTGCTGCCGCTGGCGGCTTCCACCACCACCGAGGCGGTGGCGCTGCTTTCCTCTTTCAGGAACACGGATTTCTCGGGAATGGCCAGGGAAACCTTGGACGACTGGATGTTGGACAGCCTGTTGATCAGGCGGCTCAGTTCGCCCTCCAGAGCGATGCGGAATTTTACCTGCTGCTGAAACTCGGTCTCGCCGATGCCGGAAGTCCCCACGAACAAGTCCACAAATCCCAGGCCGCCGCCCAGGATCACCCGTTCCTTGGCCAGCACGATGCGGGCCTCGTCGGCCTGCCCCGTGGGCACCAGGATGGAGCGGCCCCCCGGCCCCACCAACACCGGAATCTGATTCTGGTCCAGCTTGTCCTTCACCTGCGCGGCGTCCTCGGCGGAAATTCCGCTGAACAGGGGCGTCCAGCTTTGCCGGTTGGCCACGTACACCAGGCTGACCATGCCGATCAGCACCACCCCCAGCGCCGCGAACAGGATGACTTTCTTAGCCAGTGAGAGGGACTGAAAGAAGTTTTGAAATTGTCCTATGACGTCGCGAAAATTGCCCGCGTTTTCCTCGGCCATGGTCTCCTATGCTCCCTGTGCTTCCGTATGCTTTTTTGCTCTCGATAAGGCCAAAAGCAGAAAAGCAAATACGATTCCGGCGCTCCTTGCCTGTCAGCCGGCGCTGGAATCAAATGGTACTGCAACAGGCACCGGTTTGTCAGCACGCGTGGTGCCGGCAAATCGCAACCGGTTTGGGTGGGTGCCACCCCCTGCCAGTCACGATAGAAAAGCAAGTTGCGTTCCAACCACAGGGGGAGAAAGAGAGCAATGTGCAGGAAAATGAAGGGAGGAAAAACCGTTCGAAAACCGGCGCCGTACCTAGAGCTGCGTGCGCATGATTTCCTGGTAGGCGGTGGTCAGCTTTGCGCGCACC
>CBDUSX010000181.1:0-6258 GCA_965369935.1 uncultured bacterium | reverse complement strand
AGCGGCCACCGTGGTGCTTGTGGTGGCCGGTCTCCTGGGCTGGAACTACTGGCAACCCACCCACGAATTGGAAAAGGCGAACAAGAACGGAATAGAGAGGCTCCCCCTGGCCGGCAAGCCTTCCATCGCCGTGCTGGCCTTCAGCAATCTGACCGGCGACCCTAAGCAGGATTACTTCAGCGACGGTTTCACGGAAGACCTGATCACCCAGCTGGCCAGGCTCCCCAGCCTGTTCGTGATCGCCCGCAATTCCTCGTTTCGCTACAAGGGCCGGGCTGTGGACGTTAAGGAGGTCGGACGCGAGCTTGGCGTCCGGCATGTGGTGGAGGGAAGCGTGCAAAAGGCGGGCGGCCGCCTGCGCATCACCGCACAGCTCATCGATACGGCCACTGGCACGCATGTCTGGGTGGAGCGGTACGACAGGGAACTGAAGGATTTATTCGCCTTGCAGGATGAGATCACACTCAAAATTGTGCTGGAAGTGTTGAAACAACTGGAAATGAAGCCGACGGAACAGGAACTCGCGCGCATCAAGGGTGATGCAACAGGGAACCTGGGAGCCTGGGAATTTTATACGCAGGGGAGGGAATCGCTCCCCGACCGCGTACCCGGAAAAATACTCCAGGGGACTTACTTATTTCCACGGGGTAAGTTTCAAAAAGCCCTGGAGTTGGACCCTGATTTTGAACCGGCCATACTGGGGTTGGGAAGGACATATTATCAGCAGGCGCGAACGGGATACGGGGAGAGAAAGAAAGCCGCGGAAACTGCCGTCCGTTTGGCGGAACGGGTCATTGCCCTTAATCCCACTTTGGCCGAACCCTACTCCCTGCTGGGTATGATGGCCCTGGTCAGGAAGCAATATGATCAGGCCGTGGACCACGCTAGACGGGCCGTTTCCCTCAACCCCAACTTTGCCGATGGGTACAGGGATTTGGCGGAGATCCTGAGCGCCGCAGGACGTCCCGAGGAGGCTCTGGCTCAAGTCGAGAAGAGCAAAGCGCTCGATCCCTTTCCGTCTTTTCGAGCCCGGCAAATTGAAGGCCAGATTTTATATCAACTTGGGCAATATGCGGAGGCGGCAGAATTATTAAAGGGAGTTGTCGAGCGAACCTGGAGGCACGTTCCGCACCTCCTGTTGATTGCCAGTTATAGTGCTGCGGGAAGGCCGGAAGCCGGTAAATTTGCGGCGGAATTTAACTCTTCTCCCGGTTATATCATCGAGGAATGGATGCTTTGGAAAAACAAAGCCGATATTGACCGCCTGCTGGCCCACTTGGCCAAAGCCGGGCTGAAATAGAACAATGCAGGACGCCACAAGCATCCGCCCCGCCCAATCTCCCCTAGGCAGTCCGTAGGCAGTGCAATATCAGTGATTTCAGAGCGGCGAAATCAGCAATAAAATCAATAGCAAATACGACAGCGAGATTGAGTGCTGCGGATTGCTAATCCGCCGCCTACTGGGACGCCACCCCTAAGCCTTCTTCACCAACTGGGTCTGGGTGCCCAGCTTGGCGACGCTGACTTCCACCTTGTCGCCGGGCTTGAGGAAGGCTTCCGGATCGTTCATGCCCACGGCCACGCCCTCCGGCGTGCCGGTGGTGACCACGTCCCCCGCCTCGAGGGTCATGAACTGGCTCAGGTACCACAGGCAGTGCGGGATGGAAAAGATCAGGTCGCTGGTGCTGCTGCGCTGGCGGTAGGCGCCATTGACTTTGGTGCTGACTTCCAGGTTGCCGAAGTCCGGCAGGGCATCGGTGGTGACCAGCCAGGGCCCCAGCGGCCCGAAGGTGTCCGCGGATTTCCCTTTCACCCACTGCCCGCCGCGCTCCAGCTGGTTGAAGCGTTCGCTGACGTCGTTGCAGATGGTGAACCCGGCGATGTGGGCCAGGGCTTCCGATTCCGAAGCCAGGTTGCGCACGGTGTCCTTCATGACAAAGGCCAGTTCCACCTCGTAGTCCAGCTTTTCGCTGCCCCGCGGCATGAGGGTATGGTCGTCGGGGCCGCAGATGCAGGAGGTGGCCTTGGAGAAGATCACCGGCTCGTCGGGGATGGAGCCTCCCAGTTCCAGGGCGTGGTTTTTGTAGTTGAGCCCGATGGCCAGGAACTTGAGAGGCCGGGCCACCGGCGGCCCCAGCCTTGTGGAGGCGGGAACTTCCGGGCACTGGTCCGCCTTGTCGGCCACCTCCGCAAGCTTTTCCAGGCCGCCCGAGGCGAAGAACTCCGGGGTGTAGTCGGACACCTGTCCCGATACGTCCCGGCGCGTGCCGTCCTCCTGCTCGATGCCCGGCTTTTCCGCGCCCGGCTCTCCAAAGCGGATCAGTTTCATTGGGTCGTCTCCCTCTCGTCTTCCGTTTGTCCCCTTGTGCCTTGCGGCCCGATTTCGTTAACGCGCCCTGACCACCTGGGTCTGGGTTCCCAGCTTGGCGATGTTCAGTTCCACCTTGTCTCCCGGTTTCAGCAGCCCCGGCGGATCCATGCGGTTGCCCACGCCCGAGGGCGTGCCGGTGGTGATCACGTCCCCCGGCTCCAGGGTCATGAACTGGCTCATGTACCACACCAGATGGGGCACGGCAAAGATCAGGTCGTTGGTGTTGCTGTCCTGGCGCGGCTCGCCATTGACGTGGGTGGTCAGCCGCAGGTTGCCGTGATCGGGCAGGGCGTCCGCCGTGACCAGCCAGGGGCCCAGCGGCCCGAAGGTGTCGCAGCTTTTGCCCTTGATGAACTGCCCGCCGCGCTCCGCCTGGAAGTGGCGCTCGCTCACGTCGTTGCAGATGGTGAACCCCGCCACGTGGGCCATGGCCTCGCTCTCCGAGGCCAGGTTGCGCACCTCGTCCTTCATGACGAAGGCCAACTCCACCTCGTAGTCCAGCTTTATACTGCCCGCGGGCACCAGGATGTCGTCGTCCGGCCCCATGATGCACGAGGTGGCCTTGGTGAACACCAGCGGCTCGCTGGGGATGGCGTGCCCCCCTTCCTCCGCATGGGCGCGGTAGTTCAGCCCGATGGCCAGGAACTTGTACGGCCGCGCGATGGGCGGTCCCAGGCGCGTGCCCGGCGGCACGGCCGGGCAGTCCGCCCCGCCGCCGGCCAGATTCGCGAGCTTGTCCAGCCCGCCCGAGGCGAAGAAGTCCGGGGTGTAGTCGGACACATGGGCCGAGACGTCCAGGCGTGTGCCGTCTTCCTGCTCGATGCCGGGCTTTTCGGCGCCCGGCTCCCCGAAGCGGATCAGTTTCATGGCCGGCTTCTCCTCGATTTGGCGTTGTCTATAACATCTATCCTGCGCCGCGGCTTCGCGGGCGGATAATTCCGCGGTCAAATCCATTCCGGCTCCACGGTTCTCTCGTTGCTTGCGCTGCCCGTGTTGACGGTGGTCTTGGGCTCCAGCAGCAGCACGTGGGCCTCCTCCTCCGCCACGGGGCAGTGCTCCACGCCCCTGGGAATGACGGCGAACTCGCCGGGCTCCAGCCGAATCTCCCCGTCGCGCAGCTTGATGTTCAGCCTGCCCTTGACGACGAGGAACAACTCGTCCTCCGCCTCGTGATGGTGCCACACGAACTCGCCCTGCACCTTGACCAGCTTGACGTGGGCGTCGTTGACCTCCCCCACGATTTTCGCACTCCACGTGTCGTGAAAGAGGGCGAATTTCTCCGCCAGATTTACTTTGTCCATGGATTGCTCCTATGCCCGCGCAGCCCGCCCGCCCTTGCCGTCCAGCAGGGGCTCCAGGGCCAGGGCCAATCCCTCCGCATCGTGACCGGCCGTGACGTGGCGCGCCGCGGCCTTGAGCTCCGCGGTGGCGTTGCCCATGGCGATGCCCAGCCCCGCCCCGGCGATCATGTCCAGGTCGTTGGCCTCGTCCCCGATGGCGATCACGCTTTCCGGATGCCGGGCCGCTTCGGGAAACATGCCCTTAAAGGCGCTCCACTTGGACGTGGCGGGATGAAAAAACTCGGTGATCTTGCCGTAATTGGCGTTGAGAAACAAGACCATGGAATGGCTGGCGGCGCGCCCGGCCATACGCTCCATGGCCCGCGCCGATGCCGCGTCGAAGTGTTCGCCGGAGCCCAGGGCCGCCACCTCCACCACCGCCGGGATGTCCGCCGCGCCCAGGTCGTCCGCCACCCGGCAGTTGGCCCGATGCCGCCCAAGATAAGCCTCGAAGTGAGGGTGGCCCCGTAGCGAAGCCACGTAGAACAGGGGCGGCTCCGGATGGCGGTGGGAGAACACCAGCGCGGAAAGGCCTTCGTCCAGCAGCGCCTCCGCGATGTCCGGCCACAGGGAAGGGGACAGGAAATTGGTGTAGCTGACGGCCTCGACGCGCGGGGTCAGCCCCACGGCGCCTCCATTGGCGATGAGGTGAAAGGGAAGCTCAAGCCCCTCGCCCGCCCGCAGCAGGGAGGGGTAGGTGCGCCCGGAGGCCAGCACCAGGGTCAGCCCTGCGTCCACCGCGCGGCCCAGCACGGCGCGGCTGCGCGGCGTGATCTCCCCCCTGCCGGTGAGCAGGGTGCCGTCCACATCCACCAGCAGGTAGCGCCAGGGCAGCCCGTCGTCCATGCAAAGGCCCTATTCGGGGGACTGGCCCACCTTCAACAGCCACTCCACCTTCTCCACCATGTCGTCGGCCCTGGCGTTGAGCTCGTCTTCGCTGAGGTTGGCGATGGGGTGCGGCATTTCCAGAAAGCGGTAATCGGGAACGCCCCAGCTCTTCGCCATCTCCTCTCCGGTGACATGGAAGGGATCGGTGATGATGGAAACCGCGGGGATGCCGGCTTTTTCCAACAGGATTCCGTCGAGCACACTGCCCGAGCTGCAGGAACCTCAGTCGCCGATCCCGGCGATGACGAAGTCGGCCTTGGTCTTGAACTCCTTCACGGCCTGCTCGGTCACGTGATGGCTGGCGGACTGCTTGGTGTCAATGTGCACCATCTCCATCTTGTGCTTCGCCTGCAGCCGCTCGGCGATTTTCTCCAGCAGCACGCGGGAGTTGTACTTGGTGTTGTCCACCAGTCCCACCTTGAGCCCCTCGAAATTCGCGGGCCGCGGCGGGTAGTCAATCGCCTCTTCCTCGGAGGAGATCGTGGGATCGAATACGTCCATGCTCATGGTTGACTCCTTCTGCATGTGCCCCGGCCGCCTTGCATCAACGGCTTCCGGAGCGGTTCGCCGGGGCGCGCCCCGGCCGTAAGCAAAATTCGCGGCGCCGCATTCAGGCCGCCGCGATGAGGGTGGTCACGCTGCGCGTGTAGTTGTGCCCGCCCCAGCCGGTCAGGCAGGCGGAAAAACTGCCCGCCTCGCCCCCGGCCACGACCACGGAAATGTCCTCCGGCTTGCGCAAGGCGTGGCGCCAGGTCTCCTCGTCCCCGGGGGCCACCTTCCCCGGCAGGCGTCCGGCGCGCTTGCAATGGGCGATGGAGCGCTTGGCATGGTCGAACAGGAACTGCTTGACCTGCGCTTTGCTCCAACCGCTTTCCCGCATGACCTTGGTATGCTCGCCGGCCAGCACCACGAACACGTCCTGCTGACCGATGATGTTCATGGAGCCCGCGTTGGCCATGGCGTCGGCCATGCCCAGCAACAGCCCCTCCGGCTCTTGGGAAAGCTGGTTGTAGGTGGGGATGATGCCGTCGCAGGCGAACACGGTGGTGGCGCTCTCGGCGGACTGAAAGCCCCGCTCCACGTGCAGGGGCTCCCAGGGGGAGTCCGCCTCGTTTTCCGCGAAACAGAAGGAAATCTTGCCGGGCGTGCCCAGGGTGGAGCGGTCCAGCTTGCCGGGGCGGGTGTTGATGGCGTTCATCATCACCAGCCGCAAGGCCCGCCCGATGGTCATGTTGGGGCGGAAGCCGGGGCCGAAGGCGTTGCCGCCGCAGTTTACCTCGAGCCGCCGGGCGACGGGCCCGTTGACCACGATCACCACCGACGCGCCGCCGGTGCTGGTGGCAATGCCGTGGTAGCCGAAGGCCGGGTCGCAGAGCCCCTTCACCGCGGAGACCAGCACGGGCATGTATTCGGGCCGGCAGCCGGCCAGCACCGCGTTGACGGCCACCTTGTCGGCGGTGACGCGGGTGTTGCGCGCCTCCACCTCGCCCACCAGCTCGTCCCCTTTCAGGGCCGCGGCGCGCAGCATGGCGCCCACGGAATCCTCGCTGGGGGGCACGACGGGCAGGCCGTCGGTCCAGCCCTTCTGGTAGTATAGTTCGATCAATTGCGCAGCGTCGTTGGGCTGCCCCGCCGCGCCTTGGGATGTCATGCCGCCGT
>CBDUSX010000180.1:0-6262 GCA_965369935.1 uncultured bacterium | reverse complement strand
ACGGGCAGCTTCAGGGTGATCTGCTTTCCGTTCCGGCTTAGGGTCAGGGCGGCGCTGTCCCCGAAGGAAAGCCCTTCATAGGCCAGCCGCAGGGCCGCGGGGGTGGCCACGGGCTTGCCGTCGAGGGCCGTGATCACGTCTCCGGCCTTGAGCGCGTGCAACGGGGAATCCTCCGGCCGCCTGACCGCCTTCACCTTCACGCCCGCCGGGTCCCGTTCCAGCTTGAGGCCCAGCAGGCTGGGGTAGCCTCGCCGCTCCGGTTCGCGTTCGTAGATGCGGGCCAGCCCGGCCATGCCCACCGGCACCGGGTAGCGCCGTCCCGGCCGCTTTTCCACCACGTTGTCCCAGATGGAAAGCTGGGCCACGGTGCTTGCGCGGGCGGCTTGCAGGTTGGCCCCCAGCCCGTGGGCCAGGTGTCCGGAGCCGATCAGCACCACCACGATGCCCCGCGCCCCCGCCCCTTCCGCCAGCCGCGCGGCGCGCAGCCCGATCAGCCGGTCCCACAACACCTGCACCCGCCGGTAGGCCTGGAAGCGCGGAGCGCGCTCGTCCAGGCCACCGCCATGACCCACGGAGCGCAGGGCGTCCAGCAGGTAGGCCCCGTGGGGCTCCGGCGATGCGCCCGGATCGCCGATCTCCTCACGCAACGCAGGGGTCAGGGCCGACAGATCCCCCTTGCGCACGGCGGCGCGGGTGGATTTTTCCGCGTTCACCCCGCGCAGGGGCACCCGGTGGCGGCGCAACAGGGTGAACAACCCACGGTAATAGCTCCAGGGGAAGGCCCAGCTTTCGTACCAGCCGGAGCGCTCCAGAAATTCCAGCTCGTCCAGCTTCCCCGTGCGCCAACCCTCCAGGGCCTCATTGGCGGAGGGCGGGAACATCTCCAGGGCCACCGTCAGCTCACGGCCGTCCTTCAGCAGCTCTTCAATGATCTCCTGCTGAAAGGCATGGCTGCGCGGCTCGGCGTGATGCTCGCCCAGGAAGAGCAGGCGCGTCCGCTTCAGCCGCCCGGCCAGCCGCCGGGGCGTGATGGCCCGGCCCTGGGCCAGGTCGAAGGTCACCCCCGGGGGCGTCAGGAACGCATAGCCGCGGGTGCGCACCCCCGTGCCGGCGGGCGGGCCCGCGCAGGCCCCGGCCAGCAGCGCCAGCAGCAGCGGCGGCAGCAACAGAATGAGAAGTGATTTTGCCGGTTTGGGCAGGACGGGCTGCGCGGTCACGCCTTGGCCGTCCCGAGGTCGGAGGCGAGGGGGAACGGAACCACGGCGGCCTCCCCGTCCGGGCGCACGGCCAGAGCGGGCCAGCCCTGCAACTCCTGATAGCGCAGCATGGCGATGCCGCGGCGGCTGCCCTCGCGCTCCAGCCGGCTCAGGCTGGTCAGCGCGCCCACGGACTTTCCTTCCAGGTACAGCTCGCTGCCGGCGGCCAGGCCCTCCGCTGCGGAATGAGGGATGCGGACGCCGGCCAGCTTGCGGTTGGGGTGGCCACGGTAGTGCATGCGCGCGTGAATCTCCTGCCCCAGATAACAGCCCTTGTCGAAGGAGATGTGGTCGTAGATGGCCGCCTCCGCCGGTAGATGCTCCGGCCCGAAGTCCGCCCCGGCGCGGGGCACTCCGGCCCACAGCCGCGCTTCGTCGAAGGCCTCGAAGCCCACCAGCCTCGCGCCGGAAGACGCCGCCAGCAGGGCTTCCACCAGCGTGGTGGCCGCCGCCGGGGGCAGCAGGGCCACCACCCGCGGCAGCGCGCCCACGGGCAGCCGCGGCGCCAGCAGGGGGCCGCCGCCGAATTCGCCACGGGTGGCCCCGGCCGGCAGGCCGATCGCCTCCAGGGCGGCCTCGCCCTGGGGCCCCAGCAGGTCCACCCGCAGGAGTTCCACCATGCCCAGTTGCAGGTCTTCCCGGATGTGGTAGCGCTCCAGGTGACCGGCCACGGCGGAGCCCTCGCCCGGCGCGGCGATCACCAGGAATTCCTCCTCCCTGGCCCGCAGCACCAGCAGCGGATGGAGCAGCTTGCCCTTGTTGGCGCAGAGCAGGCTGTATTGCGCGGCGCCGGCGGGCAGGGCCTTGAGGTCGTTGCTGGTCAGACCGTTCAGGAAGGCCTCGGCCTCCGGACCGCGCGCCAGCACGACTTCGCTGGCCTCCATCACCAGCACGCCCAGGGCGCCCTCGATGGCCGCCACTTCGCCCTCGAAATCCCCGTAGCCCAGGGGCAGGACCTTGCCCCCGAACTCGCTCAGGGTGGCCTGATGCGCGCTGTGCAGCGCCTGCAGGGTGTCGGACATCAATCCGCCTTTCCCGATGGTTTCGGACGGCGCGTTCCCGCCCGCCGTGGATGGGCCGGGGCTGCACCTTCAACCACGATTCATTCTTCAAATTAGCATGGACGGCGGAGCGGACCAACCGGGCAATTCCGTCAAACGACATGCATAAAAATCATGCAGTATACGTATTATAATGCCTAAAAACTAGGCGTATAGGTTAGATAGATCTTATGCCTGTTTTTGATTAATGTGTTAAATCAATCGCTTACGATTATTTCAGCGTTTGGCATCATTCCTGCGAAAGAACATAGAGGAACGGGAGGGAATACGAAAGAATGGGAAGGCAAACGTGAGAGCACCCGAGGAGCGCGGGGACAAGGGTTGTTGCAGGCTCCGGCGTGGCCGGTTCCGAATCGGACAATCTCTCTAGAGGAACACTCTCTCTCTAAAAGAGCACTCTGAAGGAGCATACGAACATGACCAAGATCGAGGCGATCATCAAGCCTTTCATCCTGGAAAAGGTGCAGAAGGCGCTGACCGAGGCCGGCGTGACGGGCATGACCATTTACGAGGTGAAGGGCTTCGGGCGCCAGAAGGGCCACAGCGAAATCTACCGTGGCGCCGAGTACACGGTGGACTTCCTGCCCAAGTTGAAGGTGGAAACCATCGTGGAGGACAAGGCCGCCGAGGCGGTGGTGGAGGCCATCATCGCGGCCGCCAACACCGGCAAGACCGGCGACGGCAAGATCTTCACCTACCCCGTGGACAAGGCGGTGCGCATCCGCACCGGCGAGGAGGGCGAAAAGGCGCTGTAGCCGCCGCCCACCCTAATAAGACGAGCGAGGAGGAAAGCGGAATGGAATTCAACGTGGAAATGAAATACGTCCTGGACACAGTGTGGCTGCTGCTCTCCGGGATTCTGGTGATGTGGATGGCCGCGGGCTTCGCCATGCTGGAGGCTGGGCTGACCCAGTCCAAGAATACGGTGACCATCCTCACCAAGAACATCACCCTCTACGGCTTCGCCTGCCTGATGTACTGGGTCGTGGGCTACAACGTGATGTACGGCGAGGGCAACTCGCTGTTGGGCCTGGGCGCGTTCATGAACGGCATGTCCAACAAGGATCACTCCCTGATGGCCGACTTCTTCTTCCAGGTGGTGTTCGTGGCCACGGCGGCGTCCATCGTCTCCGGGGCGGTGGCCGAGCGGATGAAGTACTGGCCGTTCATCATGTTCACCATCGTGCTGTCGGCGGTGATCTACCCCATCCAGGGCCATTGGACCTGGGGCGGCAGCGCCCTGGGCGGCCTGCTGGACGGCTTTTCCGACTTCGCCGGCTCCACCATCGTCCACTCGGTGGGCGGCTGGGCGGCCCTGGCGGGCGTGCTGCTGCTGGGGGCGCGGCGAGGCAAGTACCCCGCGAAAGGGGGCATCCGCCCCATCCCCGGCTCCAACCTGCCCCTGGCCACCCTGGGCACCTTTATCCTGTGGCTGGGCTGGTTCGGCTTCAACGGCGGCTCGCAACTGGCCCTGGGCTCCAAGGTTGACGTGGACGCCGTAGCCACGGTCATCGTGAACACCAACATGGCCGCCTGCGCGGGGGCCGTGGCCGCGCTCGTCCTGACGCAGGTGCTGTACAGGAAGATCGACCTGTCCATGGTGCTCAACGGCGCCCTTTCCGGGCTGGTGAGCATCACCGCGGGGCCGGATTATCCGGGGGTGGGCGTGACGGTATTCATCGGGGCGGTGGCGGGCGTGATCGTGGTCATCGCCGTGCCGCTGTTCGACCGCCTGCGCATTGACGATCCGGTGGGTGCGCTCTCGGTGCACCTGGTGAACGGCATCTGGGGCACCCTGGCCGTGGGAATTTTCAATCCCGAGGTATTGTTCTGGAAGCAGTTGCTGGGCGTCGTGGTGATCGGCGCGTTCACCTTCACCACCAGTCTGGCCGTGTGGTTCGTGATCCGGACGGCGGTGGGGCTGCGGGTTTCGGAACAGGAGGAACAGGAAGGGCTGGACCGCCACGAGTTCGGCATGGAGGCCTATCCGGAATTCCGGCCGGGCCTGCTGCCCGGCTAGGGCTAAAAGGAGTGTCCCCCTGACCCGCCGGGATTCCGCATTACCCCCTCGCGGTTTCCCGGCGGGTTTTTTCCCCCCGCAGGGTCTTCATCGTTCTGGGCGGCATGCCCGGGAGATGCCCCGAAACAAGCCCCGCCATGCCATGAAGCGCAGCCTGTATGCCGCCTCGCGTGGCGCGCAGACTGTATGCCAGCGCGCGTAGCGCGTCACGCACACCGTGGCTGGCGGGCACCACCTGAGTACCCACCTCAACCACGTCTGTCACCGCTTCGGCTTGAGCCAACAGAGCGGCGAAGGAAGGCGATTGCTCCGCGTGCCTTGCCGGCGCGCCGTCCCGCAGTGGAGGGGGCGGAGCGGTTCCGCCGGGCGTGTAGTTGATTTTCTCGGTCATGGTCGTGCTCGTCAGTGGTTGCCATTGTCAGGAAATGCCGGCGGGCGGCCCCAAGGGGCGGTCTCCGGCGTTCAACCCGTCTCCTATCCCTTATCGGCCGCCGCGCGCGGAACTTTATCCCCGGCCGTGGGCCTGAAGCGCGGCGCTTGCCCCCTCCGCGGGGCTTGTGCAATGGTGGACAGGTGCCCCAATGATAGCGAGCAGACCGGAAGATGCCGGGCGGGAAGGGCGGTTTGAAACCTGCCACAACAGGAGTGTGCGATGGATTTCGAGTACAGCGACAAGACCAAGGCCATGCTGGAAAAGGTGACCGGCTTTATGGAGGCCCATGTCTTTCCCAACGAGGCGACCTACGAGCAGCAAATCCGGGACTCGGGCGACAAGCATCACCACCCGGAAATCCTGGAGGAACTGAAGGTCAAGGCCAGGGCGGAAGGTCTGTGGAACCTGTTCCTGCCTGACAGCAAATACGGCGCCGGCCTGACCAACCTGGAATACGCCCCCCTGGCCGAGGTGATGGGGCGCAGCCTGTGGGGCTCGGAAGTGTTCAACTGCAGCGCCCCGGACACGGGCAACATGGAAATCATGGCGGAGTTCGGCACGGAGGCGCAGAAGAAGGAGTGGCTGGAGCCGCTGCTGGACGGCAAAATCCGCAGCTGCTTTTCCATGACCGAGCCGGAAACCGCCGGCTCCGACCCCACCCAGCTTATCACCCGCGCCGTGCGGGACGGGGACGATTACGTGATCAACGGCCACAAGTGGTTCACCTCCAACGCCGCGCACCCCAACTGCAAGATCGCCATCGCCATGGTGGTCTCCGACCCCGAGGCGCCCAGGCACCAGCGGGCCACCATGATCCTGGTGCCCTTCGGCACCCCCGGCTTCACCGTGGTGCGGCCCGTGCCCGTGTTCAACGACGACGGCGGCCACGGCCACTGCGAGGTGCGCTACGAGGACTGCCGCGTGCCGGCGTCCAACCTGCTGGGGGAGGAAGGCGGCGGATTCACCATCGCCCAGGCACGCCTGGGCCCGGGGCGCATCCACCATTGCATGCGGGGCATCGGCGGGTCGGAGCGCGCGCTGCAAATGATGTGCGAACGCGCCCAGACCCGCTGGACCCACGGCAGCCTGCTGGCCGAAAAGGGGCTGATCCAGACCTGGATCGCCGAATCGCGGATGGCCATTGACCAGGCGCGGCTGCTGGTGCTCTATGCGGCGTGGAAGATGGACACCATGGGCAAGCGCCAGGCCCGCCAGGAAATTTCCATGGTGAAAACGGTGGTGGCGAACATGTTCCAGACCGTGACCGACCGGGCCATTCAACTGCACGGCGCCCTGGGCACCACCAATGACGCACCCCTGGCCAAGCTGTGGGCCTACTCGCGCGTCATGCGCATCGTGGACGGTCCCGACGAGGTGCACAACATGGTCGTGGCCCGCCGTGAACTGGGGCGCTACGCCCAACTGGCCGAAACCGCGCCCAAGCCGATCTCCTGAGGCAGGGAGGCGGCCGGGTTCTGTCTGAGAGTATGGG
>CBDUSX010000179.1:0-6283 GCA_965369935.1 uncultured bacterium | reverse complement strand
AGAGCGCGCGATTCATAATCGCGAGGTCGGGAGTTCAAGTCTCCCTCCTGCTACTACACATCTATAATGATTTTAGTTATTTGAATGCCATTCAGGCCTGCCCCAAGCATTGTACCAATTCGTGAGTTAGTCTCGCAGGATTTGGACTCGCCCCAAATCTAACATTGAAACTGGATCGATCTAAGGGGGGCAAATCATCTCCGGCACTCGCTCCGCCTTCTTCGGGTTTGAAATTCCGTTGTAAATCCAGCAAGATTGAGCCATTAATCTTGTCCCTTGGATATTGACAGACCCTAAGGGGGGCCGCGCCGGAGCCATGCTTTTGGAGTTTCCGGCGAGCATGACTGGCTGCGGGCCGGGGAATCGTTAGTTTGCCCGGACTGCCGCAAAAGTAAGGAACCCGTAATAAAAGGAGCCCGCCATGGTGAAGAAAATTTTGACTGTTGCGGCCGCGCTGCTGGCCTGTGCTTTGTTCGCCTCAACTTTGTGGGCGCAGGAATTGAAGATCGGCAGCTTCGGCGAGCCGAGCGCGGTGGACCCCCAATACCACAACCTCGGGCCCAACAACGCCATGGCCCGGCATTTCTTTGACCGGCTTATCAACACGGACAAGACCCAGCGGCATCAGCCCGGTCTGGCGGTTTCCTGGAAGGCCATAAGCGACGATACCTGGGAGATCAAGTTGCGGCGGGGCGTGAAATTTCACGACGGATCGCCCTTCACGGCTGACGACGTGTTGTTCACGGTGGAACGGGCGCCCGATGTGCCCAACAGCCCATCCAGCTTCGCCATCTACACAAAGCAGATCAAGTCCATCAAGGCCAAGGGCTCCCACACCCTGATCATCAAGACCAGCGGACCCTACCCTCTGATGCCCAACGATCTTTCCCAATTGCACATCATGTCCCGCAAGGCCTCCGCGGGCAAGACCACCGAGCAACTCAACGCGGGCGACGGGCTGATGGGCACGGGCCCGTTCAAATTCGTGGAGTGGGTGCGGGGCGACCGGCTGGTGATGGAGCGCAACGAGGACTACTGGGGTGAAAAACCGGTGTGGAAGAACGTGACCTTCAAGCCGCTCACCAACGGTTCGGCCCGCGTGGCGGCCCTGCTGGCTGGGGACGTGGACATGATTGACGTGGTGCCCACCGCGGACATCGAGACGCTGAAGGGGAACCCCAAGCTATCCCTTTCCCAGGGGGTGTCCAACCGCGTTATCTATTTGCATCTGGATCACGACCGCGAGGTTTCGCCCCATGCCAAGGACGCCAACGGCAAGAATCCCTTGCGCAAGCACAAGGTGCGCCAGGCGATTTCCAAAGCGATCAACCGCGACGCTATTGTGGCGCGGGTGATGGAAGGGGTGGCCATACCCGCCGGGCAGTTGCTGCCCAAGGGATTTTTTGGGGTGAACCCTCGCCTGAAGCCGGAGAAGTACGACCTGAAGGGCGCAAAACATCTGATGAAGGATGCGGGCTACGCGGACGGCTTTACCATGACCATCCACGGACCCAACAACCGCTACATCAACGACGCCAAAATCGCCCAGGCCGTGGCGCAGATGCTGACCCGCCTGAATATCAAGATGTCCGTGGATACGATGCCCCGCAACGTCTATTTTTCACGGGCCACCAAGCGTGAGTTCAGCTTTATCCTGGTGGGGTGGGGCTCAGGAACCGGCGAGCCTTCCTCGCCCCTGCGCTCCCTGCTGGCGACCTATGACAAGTCCAAGGGGTGGGGCACGGCCAACCGCGGGCGGTACTCCAACAAGAAGCTGGACAGGCTGCTCGGCCAGGCGCTGCGCACGGTGAACGATAATAAGCGTTCCAAGTTGCTGCAAAAGGCCACCGAAATTGCCATGAAGGACTACGGTATCATTCCGCTGCACTACCAGGTGAACACCTGGGGCACCCGCAAGGGGCTCACCTATGAGGCCCGCACGGACGAGGCCACGCTGGCCATGTCCGTGAAGCGGAAGTAGGCAGACCTGTGCCTGATTCGGTTTTCCGGCCCGGCGTCGCTCTCAGGCGCGGGACCGGAGGCCTGCCCGGCAAGGTGAATCCATGACGGTTTTCATCATCCGACGGCTGTTGCAGAGCGTCGTCGTGCTGTTTGTCATGTCGCTGCTGGTTTTCGGGGGCGTGTTCGCCATCGGCAATCCCATCGACATCCTCATTTCCGACGAGGCGGACGAGCAGGAGCGCGAGCGCGCCATCCGGGGAATGGGGCTGGACAAGCCCATTCACGTGCAGTACCTGATCTTCCTCAAGAACGCGGTGCAGGGAAACATGGGCAAGTCGTTCGCCCTGGGGGAGCCTGCCCTGAAACTGATCGTGGAGCGCTTTCCCGCCACGTTGGAACTGGCGCTCACGGCGATGGTGATGGCGATACTGGTGGGGATACCGCTGGGCATGTGGGCCGGGCTGCATCCGGATTCAGTCTCTGGCCGCTCCATCATGGCCGGTTCCATCCTGGGCTTTTCGCTGCCCACGTTTTGGGTGGGGCTGATGCTGATCATGGTCTTCGCGGTCATGTTGGGTATTCTTCCCTCCACCGGGCGGGGAGAAACGGCCGTGGTGTTGGGCATTGAGAGCAGTTGGTTCACCCTGGACGGCATCGCCCATCTCTTGTTGCCGTCATTCAATCTGGCGCTGTTCAAGATGTCGCTGGTGATACGCCTCACGCGGGCGGGTACCCGGGAAACGCTGCTGATGGACTACGTCAAGTTCGCCCGCGCCAAGGGGCTCAGCAGCAGCCGGGTCATTTTCGTGCACGTGCTGAAGAACATCCTAATTCCCATCATCACGGTGCTGGGGCTGGAGTTCGGCTCCGTGCTGGCTTTTGCCCTGGTGACGGAGACGGTGTTCGCCTGGCCCGGTATGGGCAAGCTGGTCATCGACAGCCTGAACGTGCTGGACCGTCCCGTGGTGGTGGCCTACCTGATCTTCATCGTGTTCCTGTTCGTGATGATCAACCTCGTGGTGGACGTGCTCTATTCGGTGTTCGACCCGCGGGTACGGTTGGGAGATCAAGGCGCATGACATCCCTCGCCCACGAGCCGGCCCTGGAAGGCCCCGAGCAGGCGAGCAAGCCCATTTCGCCGTTGCGCCGATTCCTGGGAGATTATTTTTCCAGCAAACTGGCCACCCTCGGCCTTGTGATCTTTACGGTCATTGCGCTGCTGGCCGTCACGGCGCCCCTCATTACCCCTCAGGATCCCTACGACCTCAAGCAGTTGGACATTATGGACAGCCGCCTTCCGCCGGGGGAGGTGAGCATGTCCACGGGCATGGTGTTCTATCTGGGCAGCGACGATCAGGGGCGGGATCTGCTGAGCGGCATTATTTATGGCTTGCGCATCAGTCTGATGGTGGGCGCCATGAGCACGGTGGTCGCCCTGGCCATCGGGGCCGTGATCGGCCTCATCGCCGCCTATTACGGCGGACGAGTCGACACGTTGATCATGCGCATCGTAGATATTCAACTGGGCTTTCCCGCCATTCTGACCGCCTTGGTGCTGCTGGCGGTGCTGGGACAGGGTATTGACAAAGTGATCATCGCATTGATTACCGCGCAATGGGCCTATTATGCCCGAACGATACGGGGCAGCGCGCTGGTTGAGCGCAACAGGGAATACATCGAGGCCGCGAAGTGTCTGGCGCTCAGCCCCTGGCGCATCGTGCTGCGCCACCTGCTGCCCAACTGCATGCCGCCGCTGATCGTGGTGGGCACCGTGCAGGTGGCCCACGCCATTGCCCTCGAGGCCACCCTTTCCTTTCTCGGCCTCGGGCTGCCGGTCACCGAGCCCTCCCTGGGGCTGCTCATCGCCAACGGGTATGAGTATCTGCTGAGCGGCAAGTACTGGATCAGCGTCTTTCCCGGCGTAGCCCTCCTGGTGACAATCGTCAGCATCAATCTGATGGGCGATCAGTTGCGCGACATTCTCAACCCCCGGCTGCAGAAATGAACAAGGGGCATGCGCGGGCGGCGGTGCGCGGGGTTGCGCGCAACGGCGATTCGCACCACGGTGTTGCTGAACCCGGCGGCGGGAAACGTGGCGCTTCGAAACCCCGTGCCGCGAAACGCCGTGGCGCCCCGCCCGTCCTGGAGGTGAAAAATCTCAGCACCTCTTTTTTCACCCACGCGGGGGTGGTGAAAGCGGTGAGCGGCGTGAGCTTCACCATTCGGCGTGGCGAAGTGCTGGGGCTGGTGGGGGAATCCGGTTCGGGCAAGTCGGTTACCGGCTTTTCCATCATCGGCCTGGTCGACCCGCCAGGGCGTGTGGTGGATGGGGAAATCCTCTTCAATGGGGAAAATCTGGTCGGCGCTCCGGAAAGCCGTTTGCGGCCGCTGCGTGGCGCGCGGATCGCCATGGTGTTTCAGGACCCCATGATGACGCTCAATCCGGTGCTGCGGATTGACACCCAGATGATCGAGACCCTGCGCACCCACGAGCAGATTTCCTCCGCCGAAGCGCGGCAACGGGCCAAGGAGGCGCTGACCCTGGTCGGCATCGCCTCGCCGGATGAACGGCTCAAGGCCTACCCCCACCAGTTGTCCGGAGGCATGCGGCAGCGGGTGGTGATCGCAATCGCCATGCTGCACCGGCCGGACCTGATCATCGCCGACGAGCCAACCACCGCGCTTGACGTGACCATTCAAGGGCAGATTCTGTACGAAGTGCAGAACCTCTGCCGCAAATCGGGCACGGCCCTCATCTGGATCACCCACGATCTTTCCGTCATTGCGGGGCTGGCAGACCGGATTTGCGTAATGTATGCAGGCAAAATCGTGGAAGAGGGTTCGGTGGACGACGTACTGGACCGCCCCCTTCATCCCTACACCTTCGGCTTGATCCAGTCGGTGCCCAGCCGCACCGTGCGCGGGCGGCGCCTGCCCACCATTTCCGGCATGACACCCTCGCTGCTGAACCTTCCCCCCGGTTGCAGCTTCATGCAGCGCTGCCCGAGGGCCGACGGCGCGTGCCGCGACGAGCCCGAAATGGCTACGCACTCAGTGAGGCATATGGCGCGCTGCTTCCATCCCCACGTGGGGAGCGGCAGGTGAGCCCCCGCGCCAAACCCGCCTCGCCGGCGGCCGGAACGAAAGGCGAGACGCCGATTCTGGAACTGCGGGAGGTTTCGAAACATTTCGTCAAGCGGCTGGACCTCGCGGCCAGGATCGCCCGCCTGTTGGGCGCCAACGTGCGCGAAGAAGTTGTGCACGCGGTGGACGGGGTCTCGCTTTCAATCGCCAAGGGGGAGGTGGTGGGGCTGGTGGGCGAATCGGGTTGCGGGAAATCCACCCTGGGGCGGGTGGTGGCCGGCATTCATGAGCCGACCTCGGGCGAAGTTCGCCACCATGGGCGGAACATGGCAGCCATGGACAAGCAGACGGCCCGGCGCACCGCGCTCAACTGCCAGATGATTTTTCAGGACCCTTTCGCTTCCCTCAATCCCAGAATGCGGGTGGACGAGATCATTGGAGAGGCACCCCGTGCTCACCACATCGTTCCCGCCTCGGAGACGAGGCAATATGTGGAATCCCTCCTGCTGCGCGTGGGGCTGGAGCCCGACTTCGGACGCCGCTACCCGCACCAGTTCTCCGGGGGGCAGCGCCAGCGGATCGGGATCGCCCGGGCCTTGGCGGTGAAGCCGGACTTCATCGTATGCGATGAGGCCGTATCGGCGCTGGACGTTTCCATCCAAGCCCAGGTGCTCAACCTGTTCATGGACCTACGTGAGGAATTGAACCTGACGTATCTGTTCATTTCCCACGACTTGGGCGTGGTGGAGCATCTGAGCAATCGGGTCGTGATCATGTATTTGGGAAGGGTGGTGGAAATCGCGCCCACGGCGGAGTTGTTCAATAAACCGAATCACCCCTATACCGTTGCCCTGCTGGCCGAGGTGCCAAAAATCGAAACGCGGCGCCGTTCCTTCGAGGCCATCAAGGGGGAAATTCCCTCTCCTCTCGACCCTCCAAGTGGCTGCCATTTCCACCCCCGCTGCCCCCAGGCGGGCTCCCGCTGCCGGCGGGAAGTCCCGGCGCTAAGCGAGATCGCGCCGGAGCGGTTCTCCGCCTGCCACCTCAACGATTCCCGGGGCGTGGATGGCGCGGCGGAGGAAGGGTAGGCCGGCGGCGCAATGGACATTCTCGATTTTTCCGTTGTTTCCGGCACGGCGTTAGCCACCCCAATCTCACCCACCCGCGCCCCACCCTTGCAAGGGCTTGTGTGAGGCTCGCCGTGACTTCCTGTTTTTGTTTGGGTTGGCAGTGCCGG
>CBDUSX010000178.1:0-6286 GCA_965369935.1 uncultured bacterium | reverse complement strand
GTTGGGCATGGCCCGCCCGGCGTCCCTGCACGCCGGAAAAGACTTGGTGGGGCGGGCGTCTCGCCCGCCAAATCTCTGCTACAAAATCAGTCTTTCGAATGGAATCCCATCCAAGGGTACTCGGCTGTGTCCGGCCAATGTTTCCAATCCCATATCGGGCGGCCGAAACGCTGCGAGTCTCGCGTTTCTCCCCCGCCCCACTATCAATTTTCCTAGAGGCGGGCGAAACACCTGCCTGCTGAGGGATCACCTTCCCTCCCCCCGTTGCGCGAGTTCGGTGGCGCGGGCGGTGAGGGTGTACTTGGCGCGGAGGCTGTTGGGAAGGGTGTCCGGCCAGGCGCCGGCGTCCAGGTAGCCCAGGAATTCGTCCAGCACCATGGGAAAGTGCTCCTCGTGGGTCGTGCGCAGGGGGGCGGGGATTTCGATCTCGTAGCCGTCCCCGGCGGGCAGGGCGGCCAGGCCGGGGAATTTCCCCTGCCAGGCGGCCAGGGCGCTTTCCAGGGCCGGGCCCACGCCGGATTCTCCGGGGCGGGGGCGCACGTAGACCCGCGCCTGAAAGCCTGTGTGGGCGGCCATCTCGACGGCCACCTCTGCCCGCGTGCCCTGGATGGTGAACTGATAGGTGTCCCCCCCGCCCTCCGGCGCGGCCAGCCGCCATTCCCCCAGCAGGCTCACGGTCACGCCCCGCAGGCGGAAGGCGAACTCGCCGTTGCAGAGCAGGTTCAGCACGCCGTCCCGCAGGTCGGCCTCCAGAAAGGGCGGCCAGGGGTTGGCGCCGGTGACGTTCGTAAAAACCTCCGGCGGCACGGCGGTGGCCCAGCGGCGGGCGGAGAGCAACTCCACGTCGCGTTCGATCTCCAACGGCCCGCCGCCCACCATCCACAGCACCTTGTCCACCAGATGGCAGGGGATGTCCACGATGCCGTCCCCCTGCACCCGCACGTCGAAGTACCAGTCCGGACGCAGGAGCGGCCGCCCGGCGACGGTCTTGACCAGGTGATGGACGCTCTCCATGCGAATGGCCGGCGCGCCGTCCTCCCCGCTGCCTTCCTCCGCTTGGAAGGCGCCGAAGACGGCCTCCTCCCCCAATAGCAGCCGGGGCAGCACGTGGGTGATTTCGAAGCGGCCGGTCATGATGTCCATGGCCAGGGGCGGGGCGGCGGTGACTTCGCGCATCTGCTCCAGCCCCTCCACGCCGATCAGCCAGGGCTTGTCGGCCAGCACGTGAAAGCCCTCGCCGTGCAGGCGCTGGACGTCGGCCATCTTCCTATGGTTTTTTCCCGCCGTGACCACCACCTCCCCCCGCCGCTCGGCGATCAGGCGCTCCATGTAATCGGCGCCCGTATACACCTGTGGCCGCCAGCGGGTGGGGCGCTGCTTCCTTTCGTTGAAGGATGCCAGCAGCTCCAGAAATACCTCCAGTTCCGGCCCCTGCTCCGCGTACACGAACACCTGCTCCGAGACCCGCGGATGGGCCTCGCGCAGGGTCAGGGCGGCATGGAAGTGACCGGGGTTGAGAAACAGCAGGGTGTGCATCAGCCTTCCTTTTCCCCGCCGCCGGCGGACTCCGCGGACCCGGGGGGCGGCCCGCCCTCATCTTCCTCGTCCTCGGGCAGCATCATATCGGCCACCCGGTAGGCGTCATAGATCGCATACAGCCAAAAAATCGGCGTGGTCGCCAGCCCTATGTCCAGGGGGATCAGGGAAACGCTGATGAACTGCACGATGGAAAACAGCAGGCCTTTCAGAACCTGGCCGTTGTACATCTGCCCCAGCCCCGTAAAGAGCAGGCTCAACAGCGCGGCCATGCGAGGATTTTTCATGGTGTCCCTGATTCTTTCCCTGGACTTCCGTATAACCGATTGCGGGTGAACCCCGCCCCGCGAGCACCCTCCGGCAGAGCGAAGCCGCCCGGTCACGGGCCCGGCATACGGCGGACGCACTCAGTTGGGCGGAGCCTCCGGCGCGGCCTCCCCCAGCAACTCCGACAGGCGGGCAGGCACTCCGGCGCGCCTGCCTGACTCGCGGTCGAAGACAAAGTACTTCCTGAACCGCACGTCCACCTCCTGTCCGGCGGCCAGGGAGGTGTCCAGCAGCAGCTTGCCCGTCACCTCCTCGCCCCGCACGGCCAGGGTGACGGTCATGTTCTGTTGGATGGGATCCACGGAAACCTCCGAAATGACGGCCCGCAGCACAGGACGCCGCCCCTCGGGATGCAGCACCACGTCCTCCGGGCGCACTCCGATCGTGAACGCCTCCAACCCGCTGCCGAAGGCCGCGCCCCTGAGAAAGCTGATGGGCTGGATGTCGCCGTGCAGGTTGAGAAAATCGGCCACATAGCTGCTGACCGGATTGCCGTAAAGCTCCTGCACGGTGCCGGTCTGCTCCAGCATGCCGCAAATGCTCTTCTCGCTGGATTCGGTGCGCATGATGGTGATCAGGTCGCCCAGCAGCACCGCCTCCTGCTGATCGTGGGTCACGTAGACCGTGGTCAGGTTGAACTCCTTCAAGAGCCGCTTCAGGTGCAGGCGGTACTTGGTGCGCAGCTTGGCGTCCAGGTTGGAGAACGGCTCGTCCAGCAGAAACAGCGCCGGGTCGCGTGTGATGCAGCGGCCCAGGGCCACGCGCTGCTTTTCCCCCCCGGAAAGGTTGGCCGGCATGCGGTGAATCAGATGCGCCACATCCACGTCCAGCAATTCGCTGGTGCGGCGGAATTTCTCCTCGGCCATGCGGGTGAATTCCGGGGTCTTCTTCCTGAAGAAGAAATAGGAAGTGATGTTCTGCCCGGAATCCAGGTTGGGATAGAGGGCGTAGTTCTGAAAGACCATCCCGATGCGCCGCTGGCCCGGGTTGATGCCCCTGGCGTCCCAGCCGTCGTAGCGCACCTGCCCGGCGGCCGGCTCCTGCAACCCGGAGATGACCCGCAGCAAGGTGGACTTGCCGCAACCGCTGGGCCCCAGGATGACCAGGGTTTTGCCGTGGGGGATGGTCAGGTTGAGGCCTTCGATGGAAAACGTCTTCCGGCCGCCGGGCGGCGGCATGAACCAGGCCAGCACCCGGGAGAGCAGGTCCTCCGGCGCGGCGCCGTGGTTGACCGTGATGTTCGAGAGTTGAATGGTGGACATCGCCCGCACAGCGGATAGGGTGCGCCCAAGGCCGCATCCGGCGCAAAGGCCCCCGCCGCCCCCATTTGCACGTCTGCTAATGGCCGGGCCGGCCACGCCCCCGGACCGCTTACTTGCCCGGGCTGTGCCCGATCACCTTGTCGGTTTCCGGGTCCATCAGGTGCATGTTGTTCATGTTGGCGGTGAGCTTGATATTCTGCCCCACAGCCTTGGCCGCGCTGGGAGTGACGCGCGCGCAGAGTTCCGTGTCGTTGATGGAGAAAAACACCATCGTATCCACGCCCATCGGCTCCAGCACCTCGGTCTTGACCTCCAGATCCACGAAGCCGGTGCTGGTCTTCTGGGGCCGCTTTTCGGTAATGTGCTCCGGGCGGATTCCGAAGAGCAGGTCCTTGCCCGCGAAGGGCTTGTATTCCTTGGTCTTGTCCTTGGGGACGTTGAGCTTGAGCTTGTCGCTCAGTTGCACGGCCAGCCCGCCCGAGTTGGAGATCAGTTTACACGGTACGAAGTTCATGGAGGGCGACCCGATGAACCCGGCCACGAAGCGGCTGGCCGGATTTTCATAGAGTTGCTGGGGCGTCCCGACCTGCTCGATGTCGCCCTCGTTCATCACCACGGTGCGGTCGGCCAGGGTCATGGCCTCCACCTGATCGTGGGTGACGTAGATGATGGTGGTGGCCACCCTCTGGTGAATCTTCTTGATCTCGGTGCGCATCTGCACGCGCAGCTTGGCGTCCAGGTTGCTCAGAGGCTCGTCGAACAGGAACACCTGGGGATGGCGCACGATGGCGCGGCCCATGGCCACCCGCTGCCGCTGCCCGCCGGAGAGCTGTTTGGGCCGGCGGTCGAGCAACTCGCGGATGTTGAGGATGCCGGCGGCCTCTTCGACCCGTTGCTTGATTTCGCTCTTGGGATACTTGCGCAGCTTGAGGCCAAAGCTCATGTTGTCGAACACGGTCATGTGAGGATAGAGCGCGTAGTTCTGAAACACCATCGCGATGTCCCTGTCCTTGGGCGGTACGTCGTTGACCAGCCGGTCGCCGATGTAGATTTCCCCCTTGGTGATTTCCTCCAGTCCCGCGACCATGCGCAGGGTGGTGCTCTTGCCGCATCCGGAGGGCCCCACCAGCACCAAGAACTCGTTGTGGGCGATACTGAGGTCAATTCCGTGCACGACTTCCATTTTGTCGAAAGTCTTGTGAACCTTCTTCAGATCTACCTTAGCCATTGGTACCGCTCCCGAATAATGTTGCGTTCCGGCATTGCTCCATCGCCGGCAAGCCCAGGACCCGCCGCGGGCAGACTGC
The DNA here is from genome assembly GCA_965369935.1 of uncultured bacterium. GTDB lineage: Bacteria > SAR324 > SAR324 > SAR324 > JACQKK01 > JAPUIH01. The sequence goes on along the minus strand of CBDUSX010000178.1, from coordinate 1,854 downwards.
CCTTCGCCGGCTGGGCGGGAATGTACGCTATCGCCTGAATGCACCTCACTTAACAATGTCCGCGGCGAATTGGCAAGGCCGGAATCGGCAGCCTGCGCGCCGGCGATCCGACGGGGGCGGGCGATTTGCCGCATCACCCGCCCGGGCGCCGACTGTGTTTTCGGCAGGCTACATTTCCGGCAGGTTACCAGGACGTTGCTCCCATCTATGTAATATTGTCTACTGAACCTATCGCCGAATGCGCGCAAGGTCGGATTCAGCAGCCTGCGCGCCTGCAATTCGGCGGGGGTGGGGCCGGGACGCTAAATTCGATCCCCCCTTCGCGCGGGCGCCCTTCGGGGCGCGGGAAGCGCGGCTGTTCCGCGATTAATTTGCGATTGACAGCGCGGACGAAAGGGAATAACGGAAGGTACAGTTCCTGATTTTGAATCGGGCTTAAATCATTTCCTGCCGGGCGTTTGAGAAGATTTGCCCGGCCCGGTGCCATCCCGGAGCCTGCTTGAATTCGCCTCAGCCCGGAGGTGAAAAGCGGGCCGTTCCCAATCTCTTGCAAGGGGGAGAGACAAGCGATGAAAAAGATCACCAGACGGCAATTCGTGAAGACCGCGGCGGTGACCACCGCCGCCATCGCGGGGGCGCCTTATGTGCAGACGGCGCACTCGGCCGGCAAACTGAAGCTGTTTTTCTGGAACCACTGGGTGCCCGGCGCCCTGGACGTGTCGAAGCAGATCGTGTTTGACTGGGGCAAGAAGAACAACCTCGAGATCAAGCTGGACGCGGTGACCGGCTCGCAGATGGGCACCGTCGCCACCGGGGAAGCTCGCGCCAAGACCGGCCACGACATGATGGCCTTTCCCCCTTGGTATGCCTCGATCCTGAGGGACAGCCTGATCGACATGGATGACGTGGTGAAGGACATCACCAGCGCTTCCGGGCCGTTCATTGACGCCTCGGAATACGTGTGCAAGTTCGACGGTCACTGGAAGGCCGTGCCTTCGCCCATCGGCTCCCACACCTATCCCATGGTGACGCGGCTGGATTACTTCAAGAAGTACGCGGGGGTGGACGTGAAGAAAATCTTCCCGGCCTCCAAGCGGCGCAAGAAGCGCCTCACCGACGCGTGGACGTGGGCAAATTTCGAGAAGTACGCGAAAAAGATCCATGCCGGCGGCCATGCGTTCGGCGCGCCCATCACCCAGCAGTCCGACTCCGGCAATTGGCTGTCCTCTCTATTTCATTCCTACGGGGCGGTGCTGGTGGATGCCGGCGGGAATATCACGGTGAATTCCGACGCCACCCGCGAGGTGCTGGAGTTCCTGAAGAAGTTGACCCAGTGGATGCCGCCGGACGTGTATGCCTGGGACAACGCGGGCAACAACCGCTGGCTGATCTCCGGCAAGGGGGGCGGCATCGTGAACCCGCCCAGCGCCTGGGCGGTGGCCAAGCGGATTTACCTGAAGGACAAATCCAAGGACGGCGTGACCCATGTCTGGCACGCGGACCAGCCCCGCGGGCCGAAGGGCCACTTCCGGTGCTACCTGCCGTTCCTCTATGGCATCTGGAAGTTCTCCAAGCAGCAAAACGCCTCTAAGGATCTCTTGCGGCACATGCTTTCCCGGGAAATCAACTTCAAGTTGATCTCTGCCGGGCAGGGGTATGACCTGCCCAGCCTGCCGTCGTACTGGGATCATAAGGTGTGGACGACCATCGGACCGCCGAAGGGAGGCCAGTACAACTATCCGGTGCGGGGCGACGAAAAACTGATGGTGACCGGGTTCCCCGCGCCGCCGCCCATTGCCGCCAATATTTACAATCAGGGCATCCATGCCATAATGACGGCCAAGGCCACTCAGG
>CBDUSX010000177.1:0-6295 GCA_965369935.1 uncultured bacterium | reverse complement strand
ACGCGGAACGCCGCTACCAGAGAGAATCCAGGGCCTGATTGAGCCTTTCCCGGTATTCATCCTTGGCGAACAGCCAGATCACGAACCACGCCACGAGGGTGACGAGCATGAAGCCCTTCAGCCAACCGGCGGCGGGCTTGCGGGCCAGCCGCGCGTCGAGCCAGGCGCGGTTGCTCTTGTAGATATCCATCAGCAGGGCCGGCACTTTCAGGGGGACGGAGAAGTAGGCGCGCAACCAGTTCATGACAACGCCGGCAATGGGTTCAAATTCGTGGGGTGGATTTTGGCCGCCTTGCCGAGGCACCGGCGCGCCCAAGCGCCGGTGCTATTTGGATGACCGGTTGGAATTGCCGGGCTTCAGCGTTTCCTTGATCAATTGATAAACGTCGAAACTCATTAAGCCGATCACGAGTGCCACGATGATTATAAACGGAATGGCGCCGATCGACTCCGCCAGACCCGCCACAAAGGCGGCAAAAATAATTCCCCCGATAATGGCACTGAATATCTGATCCATATTTCAACTCACCGTTTAGATAAGGCTAGTTAAGGGCTTCTTGCGCCCGCTCCCCATCCTTGCTTGGAACGTCGTCATGTGCTTCCTGCTCGTCCCCCAACGCTTTTATCAGCCAGTTGGCGGTTCGCAACAATCTCCCATCATCGCCTCTGGCGCCGACCATTTGCACGCCAAGCGGCATGTCGGCGGGTCCTTGCAACAGGGGCATGCTCAGCGCGGGCACGCCGCACAAGGTCCAGATCGTACAAAATGCGGGGCTGCCGGTCGAGTCCAAACCGGCCGGCGCTTCGCCGGGCGCCGCGGGCGTCAGAATGGCGTCATATACGTCGAACAACTCGTCGAGTTCCTCATTGAATTCCCCGGCCCGGGCAACGGCGTCGTTGTATTGCACCGCCGTAACGCTTTGTCCCCGTTCGATCATCTCGCACAGGATGGTGCTCAACTGATCCTTGCCATCGCGATATTCCCTGGCGAAGTTCCTGGCCAGATCGGCCTCCATGATTTGGCGATGCACCTCGTGAGCCTCGTCGAAGGAGGGCGGCAGTTGAAACATATCCACCCGATCCTCAACGGCCGAAATAAGCTCGCGAAAGGCGTCCTTGGTACTGTCTTCGGCCTGATCCCAAACCGGCGAGCGGACGAATGCCAGCCGGGGCGCCATGGGCGGTTCTTCGGCCATGATCCTGGAAATGCGTGCGCGCGCCCGTGGCTGCATGCTTTCGTCTCGGCTGTCGAATTCCATCAGCACCTCGCTGAGCAGCGCAACGTCCGCAAGCTTGCGCCCGAACACGCCAATCGTATCCAGCGGGGGCGACTGGAGAAGCACACCGTGGCGGGAAATACGGCCAAAGGTCGGCTTGAAGCCGAACACCCCGCAAAAAGACGCCGGACGAATGACCGAGCCGTTGGTCTGCGTCCCCAGGGCCAAGGGCACCATGAACGAGGCCACCGCCGCCGCCGAGCCGCTGGAAGACCCGCCGGGGGTGCGGGCGGCATCATGGGGATTGGTGGTTTTTCCCGGTGAGAAGACGGCCAATTCGGTCGTCACCGTCTTGCCCAAAATGACCGCCCCGGCCTCCCGCAGTCTTTCCACGACGCCGGCATCATCCCCCGGTGTCCGGCCCGCATGCAGGGGGGTGCCGTTTTCGGTGGGCATGTCGGCGGTATCGATAATGTCCTTCACGCCGACCGGAATGCCGTGCAACTCCCCCAGGGGATGGCCCCGCTCGCGCGCCTCGTCCGCATTGCGCGCCTGCTCCAGGGCATAATCCGGGTCCAGATGAACCCAGGCTGCGATGGCCTCGTCATGTTCGACGATCCGATCCAGACAGGCCTTCACCAATTCCTGCGAAGTGATTTCGCCGTCGCGAATGGATTGGATCGCTTCCTTTGCGCTGAGGAAGTTCGCTGTCATCCGAGCCCCTGAAAACCGTGTGCGCCGTTCCCGCCTACTTGCCAAAAAAGTATTCGGGCAGCCACAGTACGATCCCCTGAAAATTGTAAACCAGCACCATAGTGCCAATAATAATCACTAAATAGGGCATGATGCCGCGGAATATATCCATCAACTCCACAGAATCGGGCGCGACGCCCTTAAGGTAATAGGCCGCCATGGCCATCGGTGGTGTCAGGAACGAGGTCTGCAGATTCAGGGCGATCAACATGGCAAAGAACAGCGGGTTCACATCGAATATCTTGAGCATCGGCAGGAAGATCGGGACGAATATGATGATGATCTCGCTCCATTCCAGCGGCCAGCCCAGCAGAAAAATGATCGCCTGGGCCAAAATCAGGAACATCACCGTACTCAGCTCCATGGACAACACCCAGTCTTTGATCAGGTCATGACCGCCGAGATAGGAAAAGACCGAAGCGAAGGTCCATGAGCCGACGAACAGCCAGCACACCATGGCGGAGGTCTTGGCGGTCAAAAAGACCGCTTCTTTCAGCCGCTCCCAGTCCAGCGAGCGGTACATGGTAGCCAGGAGCAGGCCGCCCGCCGCGCCGACGCCCGCCGCTTCCGCCGGTGTCGCCAAACCCATCAGGATCGCCCCAAGCACACTCATTATCAACACCGCCAGGGGGAAGAAGGAGGTCAGCAGGTTCCACAGGATGACCTTGAGGGGCGGGATGTCCTCTTCCCGGGGTTTGGGCGCCAGGGAGGGATTGAACCAGGCCCGCCCGACCACGTAAACCATATACAAGCCGGCCAGTATCAGCCCCGGGAACGCCGCCGCCGCGTAAAGCCGCAACAGAGACAATTCCGCGATCGCCGCGTATACGATCAGCATGATGGACGGCGGAATGAGGATGCCCAGGCAGCCGCCCGCGCATATGACCCCCGCGGCGAATTTGATCTCGTAGCCCGCTCTGAGCATCGCCGGAAAGGCCAGCATGCCCATCAGGGTCACGACCGCGCCGATGATGCCGGTCGCCGTCGCAAAAATCGCACAGGTGGCCAGCGCGGCGACGGCCATGGAGCCGGGCAAATGGCGCGCCGCCTGCTGAATGCTGAAGAACATACGGTTCACGATGTTCGCCCGTTCCACCACGTAGCCCATGAACAGGAATAACGGGATGGCCACCAACACGTCGTTTGACATCACCGAGAAGGTGTTCTGCACGAACAGATCGAATATCCGATTCTCGAATATAGTCGCCAGCGGGTCGGGCTCGTAATAGGCGAAGTAGCCAAACCCCAGGCCCATGGCGATGAGCGTGAAGGCGATAGGGAACCCAAGCAAGACCATGAAAATAAACAGGCCGAGCATAAAGATTGCGATTTCAGGATTGGTCATGATTCGGCCTGCAATTTTTGTAGATCTTCCTTCTCATGCATCAGCATGGTTTCGGTCTCCAGCACGTCATGCAGCCGGGGCGGAAACTCGCCGGTTTTGATGCACACCACACAACGCACCGCCTCGGCGAACCCCTGTAAAAGAACGAGAAGACCGGATATGGGGATCAATGTTTTGAAGAAATAGATTTGAATCCGCGACGGGCTGCTCCAGCTGACTTCCTTGTAGAACCAGGAATCCGAGGCAAACCGGAAACCGTAAAACATCAGGGCCAACGCTCCCGGCCCGAGGAACAATATGTACAACGCCAGGTCAACCGACGCCTGCCATCGTTTTGGCAACAGCCGGTAGATCACGTCCCCGCGCACATGGGCATCCTGGGACAAGGCGTAGGCCCCGGACATCATGAACAATGCCCCGTACATCTGGACGCTCATGTCGAACGCCCAAACGGTGGGCGCGTTCAGCACATAGCGGACGAACACCTCGTAACAGGTGGACAACGTCAGAATCAATATGCACCAGGCAAAGGCCTTACCCGTTCCCGCGCTGAGACTGTCAATAAAATGAAGCAGTCGGGTCATAAAGGAAGTTCCGGGCTAGATTGGTTCACACGAAAGCAGAGCAAGGCCGGCAACGTTGTGCCGCCTTGCTCTGTCCGCGCATCCAATACCGTTCGAGGCATGGATTTCGATTAGAGCTTACCGAAGTAATGCTCGTAAGCGCCCTTGTAGTCCGGCGCATTTTGGATCGCGTAGGCGCCATGGCGCTTGGACCAGGCCTTTTGCGAATTGACAACCTTCTTGAAAAAGGGATCGGCGCGGTTGAACTTTTTGACAATAACATCCCACGCCTTGAGTTCAGCTTTCATGATGCTGTCGGGCGTGCGGTACACGTTCACGCCATGATCCCGCTTCAGCCGGACCAGGTCGGCGGAATACCGCTCCATGGCCTTCCACGCCATGTCGGAGGAGGCGGCCTCGGAGGCGTATTCCAGGATCTTCTGATGCTCTTTCGCCAACCGGTTGAATTTTTTCTTGTTAAAGATGATCTCGAAACATTCCTGGGACTGATGATAACTGGCCAGGTGATAATGTTTCGACACGTCCTGCATGCCGAAATCCTTGTCCGAGGTCGGGTTGTTGAACTCGGCGGCATCGATCAGGCCGGCTTTCATGGCCGGCTGAATCTCGCCGCCGGGCAGTTGCACCACGGACATGCCCATTTCCTGCATCACGTCGGCGGCCAGGCCCACCGTGCGGTACTTCAGCCCTTTCATCTGCGATACTTTGGTGATGTGTTTTTTGAACCAGCCCAGGGGCTGCGCCGGCATCGGGCCGCTGAGGAAGCCCACCAGATTGAGCCGAAGTGCATCCATCATTTCATAGTAAAGAGCCCTCCCACCGCCGTGGTGGAACCACCCCATCATTTCGTTGGCGGACCACCCCCAACAGGGGCCCGTGCCGAACAGGGAGGCCACCGGGCTCTTTGAATACCAGTAGGCGGTCACAAGGTGCGCGCCATCCAGCACGCCGCGGTGCACCGCGGTCTGCATTTCAGCGGTCTTGACCACGGCGCCTACGGAGAGCAGGTCGATTTTCATCGACCCGCCGGCCATCTCATTCACACGGCGCACGTAGTCTTTGGCAAATTCCAGGAAAATACCGCCGCCCCATGCGGCCTGCACTTTCAAAACCGTCGTTCTGGCCCGGGCCACGTTCGGCATCGCAACCGCACCTGCTGCGGCGATCCCGGCGGCCCCGGCGGCAACCGCGCTGCCACGGAGAAACTTGCGCCGTGATAGTTCACTGGATTTTTGTGCTGTCTTTTGTTTGCTCATTATTGAAACTCCCCTGTCCTGGGTTTGCAATTTTGCCGGGCCATTATGCCCCGGCGTTCCCATTCAATCCAAACCGACATTTCCAAAAGACATCTCTAAAGACATATTCAAATTGGAGCCGCAGGAAACATCTGCGCCGGCTCATCTGCCCGGCCGCAAAAAGCTTTCTGTCGTTCTGCTCCTTCCTTTTTCTATGTCCTCTTTACTGTGTCCCCGCTCCTCGTTTTGTGAGGATCTCGGCTGCCCCTTTGACTCCGATCAGCGCGAACGGTATTAACGGACATAGAATTCTCCGTCCGTTAAATCAGCATTGAAATTTACAAAACTTCCGTTGCCGATGGTGGCGCCCCGCGCCGTCGGCTTGACGCCAAGCCTGTGCCCGGCCTCCGGACGGAGGTGATCGTTGACTGGAATTCCCCCAACGATATCAATCTTTTTGTTCCAATGCCAGAAATCCACTAACGCATCGGGTTCAAAGTTGTCAATATAAAACTGGAATTGCCACGGGCATATCCGGCGCCCCTCACGATGTCGAGAGAGAAGGTATGCGGAACAACCGCACCTGTGATAATACAATTTATAATATGACATGGCCTGTCCCTGACCGCCCAGGGACACCCGGCGCATCGGGCACGGATTCCCTGCCCGTCCCGCCTCAATCCGCGCCCGTCATATTATTTCCTTGACAGGCACAGGATTTCCCGGCTAAAATTTTTACTAGCACTCTAGAAAGTCGAGTGCTAACATAAGATGTTTTTGCGGTGGAAATCGAAATTATCGTGATAACGTAGCAAAGGGAAAATTCCGCGGCGAAAGGCATTGAAGGCTGTAGAGCGGGGCGGCCGGAAACCAGGAGGGGGATGGCCTGAGCGCCGATGGCCCCTCAATTGAATGCCTGCCGGCGAATGTTAATACGACGATTCCGGGAACCCGTGCAGGCAGGAGAGGTCATGGTGAAGGGAGACTTGGAACACCGGGTCAGGGCCATCCTGAACGCCATCGTGGGCAGCTACATAGAGTCCGCCGAGCCGGTGGGTTCGCGCACCCTGTCCAAGAGCCTGGGGCTGACCCTGTCTCCCGCCACGATCCGCAACGTGATGGCGGACCTGACGGAGCAAGGCTATCTGGACCAGCCCCACA
>CBDUSX010000176.1:0-6324 GCA_965369935.1 uncultured bacterium | reverse complement strand
ATGCTCCGGCTCAGGCCCCAAGCACTTTGGCCATTGTGGCCCCGATTTGGTCGAGGGTCTTGACCACATGAAAGCCGGCGTCCTCCAGGGCCGCCATTTTTTCCTTGGCCGTGCCCTTGCCACCGGAAATGATGGCTCCGGCATGGCCCATGCGCCTGCCCGGGGGGGCGGTCTGGCCGGCGATGAAGCTGACGATTGGTTTGGTGACGTGTGCCCTGGCGAATTCGGCTGCTTCCTCCTCGGCGGTGCCCCCGATTTCCCCGATCATGACGATTCCGCGGGTGCCCGCATCTTCTTCAAACATGGCCAGGCAATCCACGAAGTTGGTGCCGTTCACCGGGTCGCCCCCGATGCCGATGCAGGTGGACTGGCCCAGGCCCTGCCCGGTCAGTTGCCACACCGCCTCGTAGGTAAGCGTCCCCGAACGGGAAACCAGCCCCACGTCGCCCGCCTGATGAATATAGCCGGGCATGATGCCGATCTTGCAGGCGCCCGGGGTGATGATACCGGGGCAGTTGGGGCCGATCAGCCGGCTGCCCCGCGCCCGCACGTAGGGCACCGCCCGCACCATGTCCAGCACGGGGATGCCCTCGGTAATGCAGATGATCAGCTTGATGCCGGCGTCCGCCGCTTCCATGATGGCATCGGCGGCGAACGGCGGTGGGACGAAGATCAGGGACGTGTCCGCCCCGGCCTGTTCCACGGCCTCGCTGACCAGGTTGAATACGGGCACGCCCTCGAAATCCTGCCCGCCCTTGCCCGGAGTCACGCCGGCAACGATCCTCGTGCCGTATTCCATGCAAGCCTTCGCATGCAGCGCCCCCTGGGCGCCCGTGATGCCCTGCACCACGACCTTCGTATCGCTGTCCACCAGTACCGGCATAGCTTTCCTTGCTCGAATTATCCTCAGTGATCCTGGGGTCAGGCCTTGGACACCGCGGCCACGGATTTTTCCGCCGCATCTCTGAGGCTTTCCGCTTTCAGCAGGCGCTCGCCAATCCCGGAATTGGCGATGATCTCGTTGGCCTGCTCGGAATTGGTGCCCTCCAGCCGCACCACCACCGGGATGGACAGGCCCACGTTTCTGAACGCGGCCACCACCCCTTCCGCCACCACGTCGCAGCGGACGATGCCCCCGAAGATGTTGATCAGAATGCAGCTCACGTTGGGGTCCTTGGTGATGATGCGAAATGCCGTCTCCACCCGGGCCTGGTCCGCGCCGCCGCCGATGTCGAGAAAGTTCGCCGGCTCCCCGCCGACGGCCTTGATGATGTCCATGGTGCCCATGGCCAACCCCGCCCCGTTGACCATGCAGCCGATGTTGCCGTCCAGCTTGATGTAGCTGAGGTCCGCGTCCGTGGCTTCAATCTCCAGCGGGTCTTCCTCGTCCGGGTCCCTCATGCCCGCCTGCAACCCATGGCGGAAGGCTGCGTTGTCGTCGAAGGTCACTTTCGCATCCAGCGCCAGCGCCCGCCCGTCCCCCGTGAGCACCAGCGGGTTGATTTCCACCAGGGAGCAGTCCTCGCCCTGAAAGGCGCGAAACAGGTTCGTGATCAGCGCCGCGGCCGGCCTGACCAGCTTGGGGTCCACCTCGTCCACCTTGAGGCCATAGGCCAGCCGCAGGGCCTGATAGGGAAGCATCCCCACCGCCGGGTCCACATTTTCGCGCAGGATTTTCTCCGGCGTTTTCGCCGCCACCTCCTCGATCTCCATTCCCCCTTCCGTGGAGGCCAGCACCACGGCGGACTCGCTGTTTCTGTCCACCAGAATGGAAAGATAGAGTTCCTTCCGGATGTCCATTCCCTCCTCGACCAGCACCTTTTTCACCCGCTGGCCTTCCGGCCCGGTCTGATGGGTGACCAGCTGCATGCCCAGGATTTGCCCTGCGTTCACCCTTACCTCGTCAAGGTCCTTGCACAGCTTCACGCCGCCGCCCTTGCCCCGCCCGCCCGCATGAATTTGCGCTTTAACGACGCACACGCCTCCTCCGAGGGCCTTTGCCGCCGCCTCCGCCTCCTCGACGGATTCCGCGACTTGCCCTTTGGGCACCGGCACGTCATATTCCGCCAGTATCTTCTTGGCCTGATATTCGTGTATTTTCATCCGCCCCTATGTCATGCAGATATCTGATGAGGTAACCGCCCCCCGAACCGTCCCCTATATAGACCGGAACCCGGGAGTGCGCAACTTCCCGTAGCCGGGCCCGGACTGCCTGCGGTAGCGTTGTCTGCCACGCGCCCTCGTTACCAGATTGAACGCCGAATTTACGCCAATTTCCCCCTGGCCTGATTTCGCCACTCGATGCCAAGGCGGCAGCGAGACGGTCCCGGCCGGCAAATTTATCATGGGAACCGCCCATGCTGGTGGCTTTTTTTGCAAGACGGAACATTTACTACGGCTGGGTCGTGCTTGCCGTGGCGTTCCTCACCATGTTCCTCGTGATGGGGTTCCGTTTCGCTTTCGGCGTGTATTACGTGGCCATCCTGGAGGACACCGGCTGGACGCGGGCGGAGACCGCCGGTATTTTTTCCACCGCCATGATCGTCTATGCGCTCTTTTCCATCCTGGCCGGGGCCCTGTTCGACTGGCTGGGCCCGCGGGTGCTCTTTCCCGCCGGGTGTGTCGTCATGGGCGGCGGCCTGATGCTGTGCAGCACCATCGAAACGGTCTGGCAGTTCTACCTGTACTACGGCGGGCTGGTTGGCCTGGCTTACTCCCTGGTCGGCTTCATCACCCACATGGCCTACGTGCCCCGCTGGTTCGTCAGGAACCGCGGGCTCGCCACTTCCCTGGCCCTTTCCGGCATCGGAGTGGGCGCCCTGGCCATTTCCATCCTGAGTGAGAAAATGCTGCTCTGGATGGGCTGGCGGGCCAGTTTCTGGCTCTTTGGCCTGTTGATTCTGTGCGTCCTCACGCCCCTGACCGCGATCTTTCACCGCGAATCGCCCGAAAGCATCGGCCTGCATCCCGACGGCGACGACGCGCCGATCAGGCACGCCACGGCGGAGGCATCCGGCGGCCCCGGCCCGCGGCGCGCGGTGAGTACGCCGGCATTCTGGATGCTGTTCGTGGCCGTGATAACCATCGGGATGGGCAACATGACCCTGGTGGTCCATCAAACCCGCCTGCTGGTGGATGCCGGCTACGCCTTTTCCTTTGCCGCCGTGGTGCTGGGTATCACGGGTTTTTTGCGCTCTTTCGGCGGGTTGATCTGGGGCGGACTGTCCGACCGCGTGGGGCGGAAGGCCTGTGTATGGGCGGCCAGCCTGCTGGGCGTGGTCAGCCTGGGGATGCTGATCGGAATGGGAAAATCGGAAAATTACCTGCTGCTGGGCGGCTTTATCGTCCTGTGGGGGATGGGCTATACGGGTATCTCGCCCCTGTACGCCTCGACGGCGGCAGACCTGTTTCAGGGCAGGCACCTGGGGAAAATTCTGGGCATGCTTGACCAGGGCTTCGGAATCGGCGCGGCCATCGGCCCGTTTCTGGCCGGCTGGATATTCGACCGCTTCGGCAGCTACGAGATCATGCTGTGGGGCCTCATGGGCACCGTCACCCTCACCGGCCTGGCTCTGTGGGGTGCCACCGGCAGACTGCCTGCACGCAGGTGATGCAGCGGCGCTCTCCTGCTTTGGCTGCCGTGCCGCTTTCGCGCCAGGGACGTAAGGCGTGTCCGGGGGGATTGACTTAATTCACGCGGAATGGCATACACGAAATTACCCAACTTGTGATTCCGGCCCGCTCACCAGGGGATGAGCGGGTGACGTGGCCGCACGGGGAAGCGGCCCAATTATTCATTAATGGCATACTCTTTCTTGACCGTTTTATTTCCTACCGCTTCTGGTATAATTTTCTTCCGATGAATCCATTCGACCTCAGCGGCAAGACAGCAGTGGTAACGGGGTCCTCCCTGGGAATCGGCCGTTCCATTGCGGAGCATCTGGCCGCCGCCGGAGCACGGGTGGTTATTTCCAGCAGGAAGGAAGGACCCTGCCGGGAGGTGGCCGAGGCCATCAACGGCAATGGCGGGGAGGCCATCGCCATCACGGCCAATGTGGGCAAGCAGGGGGACCTTGAAAATCTCGTCGCGGAAACCAACCGCCAGTTCGGCCCTATTGACACCCTGGTCTGCAATGCGGCGGCGAATCCCTACTACGGCCCGCTCACCGAAATCACGGACGAGGCCTATCACAAGACCCTGGACACCAACATCCTCGGCATCATCCGGCTTTTCGGGCTGACGGCCCCGGCAATGGTGGAACGGGGAGGGGGCTCACTGATCGTGGTTTCCAGCGTCGGCGCCGTCAAGGCCACGCCCAATCTGGGGGCTTACGCCATATCCAAGGCCGCGGACCTGCAACTGGTGCGCACCTTGGCCGCCGAATGGGGAGAGAAGAACATCCGGGTCAACGCCATCATGCCCGGTCTGGTGAAAACCGAGTTCGCCCGCAAGCTCTGGGACAACCCGCAGGCCGCGGAAAAGGCCTCTACGCGCCTGCCCCTGAGGCGGCTGGGGGAATCGGACGATATCGGTCCCGCGGCCGTGTTCCTGGCCTCGCGCGCCGGCGAATGGATGACCGGGCAATCCATGATCATTGACGGAGGCTCGTTACTGGTGAACTAGCCCTGCGGGCGAACGCCCGCCATCGGCTTGAACCCAGACCCGAATACCCTATGGCCGACCCACAGGAACCTCCAAGTCCCCACCCAGCCCTGCTTATTGAGCCGCGGGAGGCGGTGTTGCCGCCACTCCTCTCACTGGGCGGACAACCCTGCACCGTGAATGAGCAACCGCACCCAGCCGCCGGCACGGGTGGAAGCCCGCGCCTGGCCGGCTCGCCGCGGCGGTGTGCCCGCGGCATTTTGCATGAGACCCGCCCGAGCGCAAGGGCCCGCCCACTCAGGTTGAAATCCGGCACGGATGTTGAACCCATATGCGCAGCCAGCGTATTGTAAACCAATAGAAGCACATTCTGATTTTTCGAAAGGAGCGCATAACCAAGTGGACATTCCTTTATTGGAATTGATCGGAATCGGCGTTTGCCTGGTGTTTTCAGGCTTTTTCTCCGGCTCCGAGACCGCCCTGACATCTTTGTCCGATGTGAAGGTGCACCAGCTGATCGAGGAAAACCCAAAACGGGGCAAGGCCCTCCGCCATTGGCAGAACAATCACAGTGGCATCCTCACCACCATCCTGATCGGAAACAATCTCGCCAACATCACCGCGAGCGCCCTGGCCGCGGACCTGGCCAGCCGATACCTCACCCACAACGCGATCCCGATAGCGATCGGGGTGATGACGTTCCTGCTGTTGATTTCCGGGGAGATCACTCCCAAGACCTTCGCCCGCAGGTATTCTTCGGCCATTGCCCTGCCCCTGATGCACTTGGTGCTGGTATTTCACGTCATGTTCTACCCGATCACCTGGGTGCTGACCCACTTCATCCGGATGCTGTTCCGCCTGGTCGGGGGGACGGGGGAGGACAAATCGGTGGTCACCGAGGAGGACATTGAGTACGCCGTCAGCCTGGGACGGCGGCAAGGTGCGATAGGGAAGGACAAGGAGCACCTGCTCAACTCCATCTTCGAATTTACGGATACCACGGCGAAGGAAATCATGGTGCCGCGTACGGACATGGTGACTCTGTTCGTGAACACCCCATATGAGGAAGTGCTGGAGATTTCCCTGGAGTCGGGCTTCAGCCGCATACCGGTGAAGGAAGAAACCATAGACAACGTGGTGGGCGTTTTTTACACCAAGGACCTGCTGCCCGCACCCAAAACGTCGAAGAAGGCAAAATTCCTGATCAGCCGCATGCGGCCCGCCGTGTTTATCCCGGAATCCAAGAAGATCAGCGAAGTGCTGAAGCTGTTCCAGAAGGACCGCTTTCACCTGGCCATCGTGGTCAACGAGTTCGGCGGGACCGAAGGCATCGTCACCCTGGAGGACATCATCGAGGAATTGCTGGGCGAGATTCAGGACGAATTCGACTTCGAGGAAAAGCGCCTGATGCAGGCCGCCGACGGCTCCTACGTCGCGGATGCCCGGGTGGATATCGAAGAGTTGGAAGAGGCACTCCACATCCGCTTTCCCGAGGAACGCGAATACGAGAGCCTGGGCGGGTTTTTGATGGAGCAGGCCGGGGACGTGCCGTCGGTCGGGTGGAGCCACAATTTCCAGAAATTCAACTTCAACGTCACCGAGGCCGACGCGAACAAGGTCATCAAGGTGCACATTCTGCGCAGCCCCTTTTCCAAGGCCGAGCTTGCCGCGGCATCCGAAATGGACGATCCGCAAACCGCGGAGGCCGCCACCGAATAAGC
>CBDUSX010000175.1:0-6379 GCA_965369935.1 uncultured bacterium | reverse complement strand
CATTTGTTTTCCTTGCCCGAGTCCGTGCATTACCTGAACTGCGCCTACATGGGTCCGCTTCCCAAGCGCACGGAGGAAGCGGGCATCGAGGGCCTGCGCCGCAAGAGCGTCCCCACCGGAATTCTGCAGGAAGATTTCTTCGCACCCGTGGAGGCCTTGCGGGAGTTGGCCGGAAGGCTGGTCAATGCCTCGCCCGAGCGGGTGGCCCTCATCCCGGCGGTCAGCTACGGGGTGGCCATCGCGGCCCACAACCTGCCCCTGAGCGCCGGGCAGAACATCGTCTCCCCCGCCGAGGAGTTTCCCAGCAACCTCCATTTCTGGCGCGAGCGCTGCGCGGAGGATGGCGCGGAGTTGCGCCAGGTGCCCCGGCCCGCCGACGTGCAGCAGGCCGGCGCGGCCTGGACCGAGGCGGTGCTGGCGGCCATTGACGAGAGCACGGCGCTGGTCTCCCTGACCGCCGTGCACTGGACGGACGGCACGCGCTTCGATCTGGAGCGCATCGGCGCCCGTGCGCGGGAGGTGGGGGCCATGTTCATCGTGGACGGCACCCAGTCGGTGGGGGCCGCGCCCTTCGACTTTGCGGCCCTGCAACCGGACCTGCTCCTCTGCGCCGGCTACAAGTGGTGTCTGGGACCCTACCAGTCCGGCTTCGCCGTGCTGGGCGACCGGCTGCTGGCAGGGCGGCCCATCGAGATGTCCTGGGCCGGCCGCAAGGGCGCGGAGGACTTCGCAAACCTGGTGAACTTTCAGGAGGGCTGGCGCCCCGGGGCCCGGCCCTTCGACGTGGGGGAGCACCCCAACTTCATCAACGTGCCCATGCTCTCCGAGTCCATCCGCCAGATTCTGGAATGGGGGGTGGAGAACATCGGCGAATATTGCTCAGGGCTGGTGGACGAGGTGCGCGGGGCGCTGGAAGGCAGCGAGTTTTCCCTGCCCCCGCCGGAGGAGCACACGCCCAACATGTTCGGCATTCACGTGCCGGACGCCGGGCGGGTGCCGCGGATTCTGGAGGAGCTGAAGCGGCGCGAAATCTACGTCTCCCTGCGGGGCTCTGCGGTGCGGGTCTCCCCCCATCTGTACAACACGGCGGAGGACATGCAGGCCCTGGCCGAGGCACTGCTGAGCACGGTGAAGTGAGCATAGTGCAGTGAGTACGGCGGGGTAGGCTCAACCGGCCCCGCCGGCATGGTGTTTCAGGGCGGCGTAGATGAAATCGTTGACGGGGGTGGGCACGCCCAGTTTCCTGCCCAGCCGCATGGCGGCGCCCTGCAAGGCCTCCAGTTCCAGGGCCCGGCCACGCTCCAAATCCAGCAGCATGGAGGGTTTCATCGTTTTGGGCAGCCCGTCGGCCATGGCCAGCCGCTCCTCCACGATTCCCTCTTCCAGGGCGATGCCCTCCTTGCGCGCCAGGGCCTCCAGTTCCCGAAAACATGCAACGAGCATGGCCCGCGTATCCGGGTCGGCCAGCACGGGCCCCAGGGTCTGGCGGGTCAGGGAGCACATGCCGGCCACGGTGCTCAGGAAGAGGTACTTCAGCCATATTTCGCGCCGGATGTCCTCGGAGAGTTCCGCCTGAATGCCCGCTCCGTGCAGCGTCTCCCGGATGGCCTCGCACCGCGCGCTCGTTCCGCCCGCCAGTTCCCCGAAGACCAGCCGGTCCATCACCGCGTGCCGGATCAGGCCCGGCTCGGCCATGGCCACGGAAACCTGCACGATGCCCCCCAGCATGTGCTCCATGCCCAACACCGCCCCGATGCGCTCGGCGATGTCCACGCCGTTGAGCAGCGGAATCACCACCGTATTCTCGCCGATCAGGGGCCGCATGGCCTCCGCGCCTGCCTCCAGGTCGTAGGCCTTGGTGGTCATCCAGACCAGTTCCACCGGCCCCACCTGGGCGGGGTCGTCCGTGGCGTTCACCTGGGGCAGCTCGAAGTCGCCCACCGTGGGGCTTTCCACCCGCAGCCCTTTTTCTCTCAGGGCGGCCAGGTGCGCGCCGCGGGCGATAAAGTGTACCTCCTCCCCGGCCCTGGCCAAGCGCCCGCCGTAGAATCCGCCCACCGCGCCGGCGCCCATGATCGCTATTTTCATGCATCCTCTCCGTTGGTTGTAGCGGGGATTCTAGATTGAGGCGGGGAGGGATGCAAACGGAGGGCAGGCGAATGGGGGCGCACGGACCTCGCGGTGGCCCGCGGGCCCGGCGCGCGTGCCGGGGCGCCGCCCGGCCCCCGGAGCCTGTACAGAGTCAAGGGGGAGGATGGCGGCGCGGGGCGGTTTCCACCGAGTTCCATGGGGGGCGCCCGGCCCGGCTTTCAGCCGGCGAGGTATTTCAGGGCGAGCTGCTTGTGGGTTTCCAGGTCAATGGGCACGGCCACCGGATCGCTTCCCAGCAGGGTGCGGATTTTGGTGAAGTATTCGTGCTCCGTGTCCAGCCGGGTCTGATCGGCTTTCAGTACCAGGGACATCACCACCAGGGCCCCGCGCTTGGCCGCCTCGATGTCGAGCATCGCGCAGGCCGATTCCTGAGTGAATTCCTTGTACGACCGCTCGAACCGGAAGTCTTTTTTGTTGGCGGCTTGGGCGAGGGTTTCGATGATGCTCGTCTCCTTGATCACCACGTTTTTGTCCACCGAGGCCATGCGGTCCGCAAGGTACAAAATGGGATCTACGTATTTTTTGGGCAGCGCCTTCGTGGGCTGGATGACTTGGCTTTCGCCGTTGGAGTCCGGATGGTTCATGGCACCTCCTTCTGTGAGCCGGGCAGGCATCTTTCCACCCGCCGAGAGACTCAGGCAAAAATCCGCCGCGCCCGCGCGGCGACCGACAGGTGAGTGGATTTTACGACGCTGCTACTGAGCTGTTACCGGGAACTTATACGAACTATAACGGAGAATTTCGGAAAATGGGAAGGCTGCGGCACGAAATAATCGTGCCACATCCTTCGAGCCGGCGAAGCGCGCGTGAGGCCCTTACCTGTCCGCGGTTTTCGGCTCTGCCTGTGGGTTCGAGGGACGGCGGCCCGCGACGGTGGGCTCAACCGGCTGGGTCAGGTACTTCAGCGCCAGTTCCTTGTGCTCCCGCACATCCACGGGAACCTTGACCGGATCGCTTCCCAGCAGCGTGCGGATTTTGCTGAAGTACTCGTACTCCCCTTCCTTGCGCTCCTCACTGGTCTTCAGGATCAGTGTGATCACCACCAGCGCCGCGGTCTTCGCGTGGTCATTGTCCAGCATGTCGCAGGCCCGTTGGTCGCTCAGGTGGCGATAGCCGCTGTCCTTTCGGTACTCGGGCATGCCGGCGGCCAGAGCCAGGGACTCGATCGTGTGCCTTACCAAGGACACGGCGACGCCTTCGGCCTCGGACATGCGGTCGGCGAGGTAGAGAATGGGCTGCACGTACCTTCTCAGCAGCGGTTTGTCCGGGGATTGAATATCAGTCATGGGTTTCCTCACTTCTTTTTGGAATGCGGCCTTGCCGCCCCCGGAAACGCTTTCCCGGCGGCAAACGCCAGATTCTTTTTTTTCTGAATTGGCCTTTCTAAATTAACGCTCTTATTTAATGTACTGTTATTACTTATCAAAATCTATAGCCGGGCACGTCCGGGCGGCCTGTGGCGCCCCAATCGCCCCGTTACCCATTGGTATTGCAAGACTTTTGCCTTTCCACGCCAAACGGCACCGCCCCGTCCGCCCTTGCTCCAGCCGCCATCCCCCGGCCGGCCCGGCGGGTGCGCGGGACAATAACTCGCATCCTGCGCCAGAATTTCGCGCACGGCCGTCTCCCGCCCCGCTTTCCGGCCCCCATGAAGCCGCGAAAACAGAGCGGATGCGCGGTTTTCCTCACTGCGTGGCAGGTGGCACCGCCCATGCAGACAAAGAGCATGCAGGTAAAGAAATGGAAAACCGGAACGATGGCGCACCAGAGCGGCGGGGGATGGAGCGGAATCGCGGGGCCCGGCGGAGCGCATGGCGCCCCGCCTTGATGCGGATCGGATGATTCCCATGCAGGTGGCGACCGATAGCAGCGGGCCCGCACGGCGGCTCCCGGAGTCCGCGATTGATTGGCAGAGCCCCGCGGACATTGACGAGGTGATGCAGGCGGTGCTGGGCTGCCGGGCTTACCCGGCCGATGACGGCCCGGTGGATTTGGTGCAGACCCACATTTCCTCGGTGTTTCTCAGTCCTCGGTTTGTCTTCAAGTTCAAGCGGCCCGTTGACGTGGGCTTTACGGACTTCCGAACCCTCAGGCAGCGCCACCACTTTTGCAGGCAGGAGGTGCGGCTCAACCGCCGGCTGGCCCCCGGCGTGTACCTGGAGGTGCTGCCCCTGTGGCTGGAGGACGGACGGCTCCGGTTCGAGCCGGGCGGAACCCTGGTGGATTACGCGGTGGTGATGAAGCGGCTGGAGCGAGAATGCATGATGGACCACCTGGTCGTAAGCGGGAGCCTGACCCCCGAGCACCTGGACGGCGTGGCCCGGCGGCTGGCGGATTTCCACAAAAACAGCTCCCACCGCAAGACCTCCCGCAAGAAAAACAGCGAAAAGAATTCACGGCCCAAGAACCACCGTGGCGGCGACACCATTGCCCGCTTCGGCGGGCTCGACGTGCTCATCCGGAACTGGGAGGAAAACTTCGCCCAGGTGGAGCCTTACCTGAACGTCACCATCGCCCGGCACGATTTCGAGTCGCTGCAGCAGGGCGTCTTTTCCTTTCTCACCCGCAATCGCGCGCTGCTCGAGCAGCGGGTGCGGGACGGCTTCATCAGGGATGGTCACGGCGACCTGCGTTGTGAGCACGTATACCTGGGGAAGGAGATCAAGATCATTGACTGCATCGAGTTCAACGACCGCTTCCGCTACGGGGACGTGGCTTCCGATCTCAGTTTCCTGCTGATGGACCTGGCGGCCCTGGGCCACCCCGAATGGAGCAGGCACCTGCTGTCCCGCTACATGGAGTTCAGCGAAGACTCCGGAATGATCCGCTTGGTGCCCTTCTATGCCTGCTATCGCGCCTTCGTGCGGGGCAAGGTGCTCAGCATGAAGCTGTCGGACAAGCATCTGCCCCTGGCGGATCAGCACCGCATTCAGGAACGGGCGCAGGGGTTTTTCGCGCTGGCCATGGACTTCTCCCGCCAGATGACGCCCCCGGTGCTGCTGTTGCTGGCCGGCCTGATGGGCACCGGCAAAACCGCCCTGGGCCAGGCCGTCTCCGGGCGCACGGGCATGCCCATGCTCAGCTCGGATGCCATCCGCAAGGAACTGGCGGCCGGGGAGGAAGCAGGAAGCGCCACCCCGCCCTCGAAGAGCGCAAGCCGCCGGGCGGCATACGGGGAAGGCCTCTACTCCCAGGCCTGGAGCGAGCGCACCTACCATGCCCTGCTGGAGCGGGGCGGCAGGCATCTGCAGGCCGGGCGCTCCGTAATCCTGGACGCCTCCTTTTCGCGCAGGGAATTCAGGCAGCGGGCCTATGCCCTGGCCCGGCAGCACGGGGCCGAAGCGTTTCTGGTGGTATGTTCCCTCCGCGAGGCGGAAATCCGCAAGAGGCTGGTGCGCCGCAGCCGCGCGGGACGGGCGCTTTCCGACGGCAGGGTGGAACTGCTGGCCTGGCAAAAGGCCGACTTCGAGCCCATCACGGAACTGGACCGGCGGCGGCATCTGGTCGTGCGCACGGACAAGCCGCCGGGCGCCGTTGCGGAGCAGGTGCTGGCCCACCCGGGCCTTAAGGTGCCCCAGCCCCTGCTTTCCGCGGGGCCGGACGAGTCGGCCTAGGGGGGTGGCAAACCTGGCCCGGGGCTATTTTTTGCCGGAGACGGCCTGCCGCAATCCCTTGCCGGGCCGGAAGCGGGCCACCTTGCCGGCGGGGATGTTCATTTCCCGGCCGGTCTGCGGATTGCGGCCCCTGCGTTTCGCCCGCCTGCCCACGGAAAACGAGCCGAATCCGGTGAAGGAAATGTGCCCTCCCTTCCCGAGCAGCACCCGCAGTTCGTTCATGGACGCGTCCAGCACCCTGCCCGCCGCCGCCTGGCTGGATCTTGTCTTCTTCGCGACGCGTGCGATGAGATCGGCTTTCGTCATAGGACCTCGCTGGGAATCGGTTGCGGTGGTTCTGTAAAAAGTCTTCCGTAACGGAGCGCGCCAACGGCCGGCAAGGCTTGGCTGGCCCACGGGCGGTAGCGGCGCGCCGGGCCCCGGCGGCCTTGGACTCGAAAAACCGACGGGAGATCGGGACGAAGCACCAGGACATCGCCACCCCTTCCCCTGAAAATCCGAATAAGGCAACCCCCGGCGGTTGGCAAGCAAAAAAACGCCACTGGCCCGCCGGCGGCGGGGGCGCGGGCGGGGCCGGGGGAATGCTTTTGCGGGAGATGCATTAGGGGCGCTGC
>CBDUSX010000174.1:0-6404 GCA_965369935.1 uncultured bacterium | reverse complement strand
CATGTTGGCGCCCTGCATGTTGGCCTCGGAAAAATCCGCGCTGGTGAAGTTGGCCCCCTTCAGGTCGGCGCCACTGAGGTCGGCCCCGGACAGATTGGCGTTGACCAGCACACAGTTTTGCAGGTTGGCCTTGGTCAGCTTGGCGCTGGTCAGGTTGGCGCCCACCAGCAGGGAGTCCTTGAGGTCCGCATTGGCCAGGAAGGTCTCGGAAAGGTTGGCGCCCCTCAGGTCGGTGCCCTTCAGGCCCTGGCCGGACTTCATGCGGTTTTGAATCAGGTCCCGGATGCGGTCGGAGGAATCGCGGTCGGACATGGACAGGTCGGTCAGGCGCTGGTTGGTCGAGCGCAGCCGCTCGGCCAGCATGACGGAAAAGTTCTTGTAGAGCTTGTAGGCCAGTCCCACGCTGTTCTGGCGCAGAATGGACTCGCGCAGGCTGAGCAAAACGGTCTCGCCGATCGCCGTGGCGTTGGCGGAGCGGGGGGACTGGTCAATGGGCCCCATCTCGCCGAACAGGACGCCGCTTTCCAGGGTCACCAGCACCTCTTCCTGCTGGCGTCCGATGGGACGGCTGATGCGCACGGAGCCGGAAATGATGATGTACATCTTGTCGCCGCGGGTGCCTTCCTTGAAGACCGACTCGCTATCCTCGAACATCTCCCGCTGGGTGCTCTTGAGCAGCGCCAACAACTCGCCGTCGTTGAAGTTGTGAAAGAAATCGACGTTCTCTTTCAGTTTCGCGAATATTTCTTTAGTCAGCTGCATGCTCTACCCCGGCCTCGGCCTTCCGTAATTCTTAAACGGGGAACCCCTGCCCTGGAATCTGATGCAAGATCATTTGTTCAGCTTTCCAATGATTTCACCCTGAGCAGCGCTTGTACACTGCTTTGCTGACCGAGCCACTCCCATTCATAGCCGTTCAGCGCCACCACCCTCTTGTAACGCATTTTCGGGCATTGCAGGTGAAAGTACAATTCTCCTTCGCTCTCGCTTACCCAGCATGACGTGCCGGGAATCCGGCCCAGCCGGTCGGCCTCGCTCCTCAATGCCTCCACCACCCGGTATCTTTGATGTACGAGCCGTGACCAGCCTTTCGTAAACGTTGCAAAATTTTTATTACGGGAAATTTGCTTTGTAGTCAAAGCCTTAAAGAGATCCCGCATCCACTCCGCCCGCTCTTCCATGGCTAAAGCCCCTGGCCGCCGAGCACATAGCGGATGATCGCCATCCTGATCCACAGGCCGTTTCTGGCCTGCTCGAAATACATGGCCCGCGGATCGTCGTCCACCGCCGGGTCGATTTCCCCCACCCTGGGCAGGGGATGCAAAATGATCGCCTCGGGGGACATGTGCCGCACATTTTCCGGGGTCAGGCGGTAGGCGTTGTTGGCCTGCTCGAACTCCTCCTGGTTGTCAAAGCGCTCCTTCTGGATGCGCGTCATGTACACCGAATCCACCAGCGGCAGCACCGCATCGAGGTCGCTCTCCTCCCGCCAGGACACGCCCTTGCCGGTCAGGTACTCCTTTAGGTCGTCTTGCATTCCGCTGACCCGCGGAGCCACGAAGATCAACTCCACGCCGTCATACTTGGACAGCAGATAGGTCAGGCTGCGCACGGTGCGCCCGTAGCGCAAATCGCCCACCATGGCCACTTTCAGGCCGTCCAGCCGCTTGAATTTCCGGAACAGCGTGTACAGGTCAAGCAGGGCCTGGGTGGGGTGCTGTCCGGCGCCGTCCCCGCCGTTGATGATGGGCACCGTGGAAATTTCCGCCGCGCGACTCGCTGCGCCGGTCTCGTTGTGGCGCATCACGATCACGTCCACGTATCCGGAGATGATGCGGATCGTGTCTTCCAGGGATTCGCCCTTGGCCAGGGAGGAAAACTCGCGGGCGTTTTCGGTGGTGATCACGTTTCCCCCCAGGCGGTACATGGCCGCCTCGAAGGAAAAGCGCGTGCGGGTCGAGGGCTCGTAGAACAGCGAGGCCAGGGTGTAGCCGGCCAGGTCGCGGATTTTGCCCTGCCGGGAAAACGCTTCGGTGCTTTCGAAGAGGGCGGAGAGAAACTCCCTGTCGAACTGCTGGGATTCTATGATGTGTCGAACCGTGCCCATGACTCCCTTGCACTACCAAACGCGGCCGGGCCACCAGCGGGCGCGGCGGCTTTCCGCTCTGTAATGCAGCATGCGTATGTACCACATCGCCTTGGCGGAATCTACGGGAATCCTGCGGCGCAGGCCGCCCAAACCCACCGGGCGGGCCTACCATTCCGGCTCGCAGGAGGCCAGGGGCGCGCTTTCCAGTTGCACGGTCATGTGGGCCAGGCCGAAGCGGGTTTTCAGTTCCTCCAGCAGCCCGTGCAGGAACGGATCGCGCTCCGTGCCTTCGGCCACCACCAGGTGGGCGGTGAGCATGGTCTCGCTGCTGTTGATGCCCCAGATGTGCAGGTCGCAGATTTCCGCCACACCGGGGTAGGCACCCAGGAATTCCCGCACGGCCAGGCTGTCCACGTCCCGCGGCACGGAATCCAGCAGCAGGTTGGTGGAGTCGTAGAGGATGCGCGCGCCGCCCACGCCGATCAGCACGGCGACCCCGATGCCGATCAGGGGGTCTATGCCCGTCCACCCCGTGAAGCGGATGACCAGCGCGGCGCAGACCGCGCCGGCGGAGCCCAGCATGTCGCCCATCACGTGCCACAGGGCGGAGCGGATGTTCAGGCTGGATGCGGCATGGCGGC
Organism: uncultured bacterium; assembly: GCA_965369935.1. Lineage (GTDB taxonomy): Bacteria > SAR324 > SAR324 > SAR324 > JACQKK01 > JAPUIH01. Next base: position 3,674 of record CBDUSX010000174.1, on the reverse strand, counting down.
GCAACAGCCCCCAGGCGGCGAGGTTCACCCCCAGCCCCCCCAGAGCCACCCACAGCAGCACCACATCCAGCACCGGGCGGGGTGCGTTGAGCCGCTCCACGGCCTCCACGACGATCCACAGGGCCAGCAGCACCAGCGCCAGGGCATTGACGAATGCCGCCAGCACCTCCGCGCGCCGGAAGCCGTAGGTGCGCCGGGAGGAGGTTTCCCGGGCCGAAAGGAGAACGGCCAGGAAGGACAGGGCGATGGCCAGGGCGTCCGTGAGCATGTGCCCCGCATCCGCCAGCAAGGCCAGGGAGCCGCTGATGACTCCGCCCACGGCTTCCACGGCCATGAACGTGACGATGAGGGCGAAGGTCAGGGCCAGCCGGCGGCCCGGAGAGGCGCCGGGGGTCTCCGGCAGGGCAGCCCCGCCGCCGGACCTGACATGGGAATGGGCGTGCAGCAATGGATGGCTCTCTTTGCCGGATTTTAGCTAGGCCGCGCGCGCCACCTGAAACCTCATCCGGGGGCGGCAAGCGGAGGGGCCGTTTTATTCTTTGCTTTTTCCTTTGCCTTTTTTCTTTGCGGTGGCTCCCCGGCCCCCTAAGATACTCATACCCTTGAAGGCCGGTTTCAGGCTAGCATGCCCCGGCCCGGCTGTTAATGGCGGGCTGCTTCCACCCAGGGAAACCCCGCCCCGCTTTCCCCTTGCTCACCCCAACGGTTGCTCCATGACGGAACCCTCCCCCCGGCAGGGCAGACTGTTTTCCGGCACCCTGATCGCCCCGCTGCTGATCGGGCTGGCCTATGCCGCCGGGAGGACTTTGCCGGACGGGTGGTTCCCGGAGGATTTGTACCTGGGCAGCCCGCTGACCCTGGCCTTCTTCTCCGGCCTGCTGATCGCTTTCGCCTGCCGCCCGGTGCTGCTGCGCGTGCCGTGGAGCAGGGGCGCGGCCATATTTGTGGGGGCGGCCATCCTGCTGGGCGCCGGCCCCGCGGCGGACTGGACCCTGGCGCGGCTGATCTCCGCTTTCGGCGTCGGCCCCTTTCCCTATATCCTGCCCCCCGGCGCATGGCCCGATTTGCTGAGCGCCCTGGCCGCGGCGGTGGTGATGGGACTGATCTTCCGCCCCCGCGGCGGATCCATTGACCTGGCGGACTTGCGGGCGCGGCTGAACATCCGCACGGCGGCGGGCTGGCTGTGGCGGCTGGCCCTGCTGGGCGCCCTGGCGGTGCTGATGTGGCTGGCGATCGGATGGGCGGATACGTTGCAGGTGGGGCTGGGCCATGCCGGCCGGAAACCGGCCTTCACCCCCCTGGTGGCGCCCAACCTGTGGCTGCAGGTCACCGGGCAGGGCTTCGAGGCGGGGAGCTTCTCCGGCAACGGCGCGGGGCCGCAGAGCCTGGGCCTGCTGCTGGGCAAGGGCGCGGCCCTGCTGGCCCTGTACTGGCTGCGGGCCCTGGCCCTCGTCGCGCCTCTGGTGCCCATCGCTCTGGTGCTGCGGGGGCGCTGGCGGCAGGTGGCGCTGGTGTTCGTGCTGCTGCTGTTCATCGTGGGGGACTTCGCCCCGCTGATCCTGGATCAGCCCTATCCCTCCACCCGCTGGCTGCTCACCCGCACCGCCGTGGGGCTGCTGCGGGCCGTCCTGCTGGGCAGCGCCGCCGCCTGGCTGATCGGACAGCTTAAAGGGAAGGAGGTGGGGTGATGTGGCGCCGGGCCGGCCACGGCCCGCGGGCGCCGAGAATGGGAAGAAATCCTCTGGCCCTAAGGGCCGATTTTACCTGGATGCCGTTTAATATCTTTATATAATATACGTATACCGGACGGTGATGACTGCATGGGCGCATAGGTGAGGTCATTGCCCGTATAGTCTCCCGAAGTTTCCCGGAAACCCTTTTCGAAGAGGTGGATATGACCTCCGTTGATGACTTACTCGCCGCTCTGGAGGGAGAGAACTTCGATACCGCCTTGGACAATGTGATGGGCAGTCTGGACAAGATCGGCCTGTCGAATCTGAAAAATGAAATGAACTCCAGGGCCGCCGGCATTCCAGACCCGGACAAGCGGCACCTTTTCAAGAACGGCATCGCTTCCATCGAAATGTACATGCAGGCCATGTAGCCGCGGCGGCGCCGTCCCGCCGTTGCTCACCAGGCCAGCCAGCCGCCGTCCACCGCCAGCACGGTGCCGGTGACGTAGCTGGCCGCGGGGGAGGCCAGGTAGATCACCGCGCCCATCAGCTCCCCCTGGCTGCCCAGCCGTCCCATGGGGGTGAGGGCCTCCATCTTCTCCTTGTATTCCGGCTTGACGTCCCCGTAACGGGGGTCAATGTTGAGCTCGGTGGGAAACCAGGCCGGGGCGATGGCATTGACCGTGATGGCGTGGCGGGCCCACTCCACGGCCAGCTGACGGGTCAGGTTGATCAGCGCGCCCTTGGTGGCCGCATAGCCCACGGTGGGAAAAACCGAGTTGGCCACCTCCCCGGCCACCGAGGCGATGTTGATGATGCGCCCGCCCCCGCCGCGCTCGATCATGCCCCGCGCCACGCGCTGGGAGAGCAGGAACGGCGCGGTCAGGTTGACGGCCAGCGCGCTGTCCCACTGCTCGCGGGACTGCTTTTCCGCCCGCCCGAACGGGGCCACGCCCGCGTTGTTGACCAGGATGTCCAGCCCCCCAAAGGCCTCGCCCACCTCTGCCAGGGCGCGCTCCATATCCTCCTCGGCGGTGACGTCCGCGGTGACGGGAACGCAGCGCACCCCCAGCGCCTCGATGTCCTTCGCCACCTCCTCCAGCCGCTCCCTGCGCCGGGCCAGCAGGGCCACGTCGGCCCCGGCCACGGCCAGGGCGCGGGCGAACTCCACCCCCAGGCCGCTGGACGCGCCGGTGACCAGGGCGGTTTTGCCTTTCAATCCGAACAGTTCCTGCAGGGAATTCATGGCCCGCTCCGCAAGGTATTGGGTTTTGAGTCTGCGCCGCCGCCGGGGCGCAGCGGCTCCGCGCGCCCGGTGATGGAGGTGCGAAATTCTGTTATGATGCGCCGGCGGGGCGCCCGCAGCCCATAACCCTAATCCATCCGGGGAAACATGCGCAAATTCATCCGGGACAGGGTCTACCGCCTGCTGATGACGTTGCTGATCCTCATGGTGGGCCTGACCACCCGCAAGACCTGGATCAACCGCCACGTCATTGACGCCTACCGGGAGCAGGGGCAGGGCTTCATCGCCGGCATGTGGCACAACAACATCATCTACTTCACCTGGCTGTACGGACAGCTGCGCCTCGCCGCCCTGATCAGCCAGAGCCGCGACGGGGAGAACATCGCCCGGGTCTCCGCGTTTTTCGGCGTGCGCCCGGTGCGGGGCTCCTCGGCCCGCGGCAGTACGGCGGGGCTGCGGGGGCTGTTCCGCGTGCTGGCCAAGGGCGAAAGCGCCACCGTCACCCCCGACGGCCCCCAGGGTCCGCGCTACGTGCTGCAGCCGGGCATCGTGGCCGTGGCCCGGCGCGCCGGCGTGCCCATCGTGCCCATGGCCTATGCGGGGCGGAACATGATCCAGTTCAATTCCTGGGACCGCATGAAGCTGCCCCTGCCCTTCTCGCGCATCGCCATCTACGTGGGCAATCCCATCTGGATCGAGCGCGGTGAGAAGGACGAGGAGGCCGCGCGGCTGAAGGTGGAGCGCGCCATGCGCGA
>CBDUSX010000173.1:0-6426 GCA_965369935.1 uncultured bacterium | reverse complement strand
TTATCCGCGCCCGTTGTCCTTCACCAACTCCGCGATCTGCACCGCGTTGAGCGCGGCCCCTTTCAGCAGTTGATCCGAGACGAGCCACAGATCGAGGGTATTGGGTTGGGAGAGATCGCGGCGAATCCGTCCCACCAGCACCGGGTCCCGTCCCGAAACGTCCTGGGGCGTGGCCCACCTGTTTTGCCCGCGTTCTTCGAATATTTCCACGCCCGGCGCGGCGCCCAGCACCTCGTAGGCTTCTTCCGGCGAAACGTCCCGCGTGAACTCGATGTTGAGCGCCTCCGAATGGGCGCGCAGCACGGGCACCCGCACGCAGGTGGCGCTGATGCCGATGGAATCGTCCCCCAGAATCTTGTGGGTCTCGCGCACCATCTTCAGCTCCTCCTCGCAATAGCCGTTCTCGGCCAGCGGAGAGTCGTGAGGAAACAGGTTGAAGGCGTATTGCTGGGAGAATACGGAGCGTTGGTAGTCCCGCCCCGCGAGGTAGGCCCGGGTCTCGCCCACCAGCTCTTCCATGGCCGCGGCGCCGCCGCCGCTGGCCGCCTGATAGGTGGCGGCAACGACCCGCTTCACGCCGAACGCCCGGTGCAACGGATACAGAGGCACCACCATGGCGATGGTGGAACAATTGGGGTTGGCGATGATGCCCCGATGGGCCTTGACGGCGTCCGGGTTGATCTCCGGCACCACCAGGGGCACTCCGGCATCCATGCGGAAGGCGCTGGAATTGTCCACCACCACCGCGCCCGCCTCCACCGCATAGGGGGCGAATTCCCTGGAGCGGCTTCCGCCGGCGCTGAACAGGGCCAGCTCCACCCCCTTGAACGAACTCTTGCGCAATTCCTTGACCGCCAGTTTCCGGCCGCCGAAGTTGAGCCGCTTGTCCACGCTGCGGGCGGAGGCCAGCAGGGTCAGCTCCCGCACCGGAAACGCCCGGCGCTCCAGCACGGCCAGCAATTCCTGCCCGACCGCGCCCGTCGCGCCCGCGATGGCCACATGAAGTCCCGACTCCACTTTATTTCGCTCCGGATAGAACCAATATCGCCTGCCCCGCGCAGGCACCGCCTGTCCTGTCCATCATAGTCAGAATCGCGGGACTTGCAAAGTTTGCAAAGGGTGGCGGAACGGCGGGCGAAGTCTCCGGGCGGCGCCCCGGGAGGCGAATGCCAATGGGAGAACAGCTAGTGGGAGAACAGGGAGGTTTCCCAGCCCCGGTCCCTGTCTCCGTAACCATTGAGCAGGATTTCGACCATGGTGGGCAGGCAGGCCTGGGATTTCTGGTTGAGATCCTTGGCCGTCAGACCGGAGGGGAGCATGCCGCGGGCGGAGATCATCTTTTCCAGCTTGCGGTACACCTCGACCAGATGCAGCACGTCGTTGGCCGCATACCTGAGTTGACTCTGGGTAAGCTCCTTGCGGGACCAGTCGCTGGACTGGTTCTGCTTTTCCAGCTCCACCCCGACCAACTCCTGCACGAGCTGCTTCAGGCTGTGGACTTCGGTGTAGGTGCGCACCAGCTTGCTCATCACCTTGGTGCAGCGGAAGGGATGCACGTCCACATTGAGGCTCGCTTTCAGGAACGCAATGTCGGTAATGGCGTAGTGAAAAACCTTGGTTGTGGAGGCGCTGGTGAGCAGCTTTTTCAGGTTGGGCGGCACCTTGGGAGGCGATATCCGCACCAGGGAAAGATTGCCCTTGCCGTCGCAGACCTGCACCAGGCACACTTGGTCCCGCCCCAGCCGGAGGCCTTGCAATTCGGAATCCACCGCCACCACCTTTTCGGCCAGATACTTCTTCAACAGGCCGGGCGGAATGTCCCGCACGAGGGAGTAGCGTTGCTCAACTGGCATATCATTCACCTGTTACGGTGTTGGCTGCTTGCGGGGCGGAGGGCGGAAAAGCGCTCCGCGCTGCGCGTAACATGCACTATGCATCGGCCGTAGCCCAAGGCACCTCACTGGTACAGCACTTCGGTGACTTCCACTTCGATTTTTCCCTTGGGAATGTTCACGGTGACCACGTCTCCCGCCTTGGATCCGATCAACGCCTTGGCGATCGGCGAAAGATAGGAGATTCTGTTTTTCTGCGTGTCGGCCTCGTCCGGCCCGACGATCTGATAGCGGTGCACCTCTTCCGTGTCCACGTTTTCGATGGTCACGGTGGCCCCGAAGGCGATGTTCTCCGACTTGTTGTCCGCCGGCTCCACCACCTGAAGATTTGCGAACCGGGCGTTGATCTCCTGGATTCTGCCCTCGATGAACGACTGTTTCTCCTTGGCGGCATGATACTCCGCGTTTTCCTTCAGGTCTCCGTGTTCGCGCGCCTCGGCGATGGCCTTTTTGATGTTCGGGCGTCCCACGGACATCAACTGATGCAACTCCGATTTCAGCTGCTCCAGCCCTTGTTTGGTGATCGGAATTCTATCTGCCATCGGTCAATCCATCGGCTCAATGTCCACACTCCGCGAAAAGGAGGCCGGCCTGCCGTGCTTCCCCCGGCGCGGCCGGGGCTGCTGATTCGGGCGCAGGGCCGGCGGACTTCGCGGAAAAGCCGAGCCCAGCCTACCGGCGCGGTGGAGCGGGGCCGCCCGGGGTGGCTTCAATCCAGTTCGCGCGAAACCCAATTGGTAATAGCCATTGCTTCCCTCACCACCAGGTCAGGTAATAAGCCCCGCGCCAGGATTGTGACTTGCCAGGTTCCGGGCCTGTTCTCGAATGTAAGGAGAATCGAACCGGAAAATTAACACAGTTCGCCGCGAATGGGCAAAAAATTCTGCGCATGCGCAATCCGCACCCATGCGCAATCCGCACCACTGGGAAAAGGCGCGAACGACTATTGTACCATCCTGTATCGTACCATCCTGATAAGGAGGTTTTATGTGGTTTCCCTAGAGTTTTTCCATGATTGTATCCCGATGCGCATCGGCACATTGGCAGAGGGGCCCGCCGCCGGCGTTTCCGCCCCTGGGCGCGATCTGCCGGGAGTGGCCGCGCCACTCTCCTCGTGCGGCCGGCTTCCGCCCGTTGCGGTCAAGCGGCTTTCCATCCCGTGCGAAATGGATTAGTCTGCAATCGTTTCCATAACTATCGCGCCTGAGCAAGCGCTGGCGGAGTCCGCCGGGCCGGGTTCCCGGCCTTTACCCGTTTCCCTGATCGCCGGTCCCATGGAACCCGTTTCCCTCGATGCATTGACCGCGCTCGAGCCGCTGTTGAGCGAGGAGGAGTTGCTGGCCCGCGACACGGTGCGCCGATTCGTGGCGGATAAAATCCTGCCCGGCATCGGCGAGCATTTCGAGCGGAGTACATTTCCCGACGAGTTGATCCCCCAAATCGGGGAGCTCGGGCTCTTGGGCGCGAGCCTGGAAGGCTACGGTTGCGCCGGGGTGAATTCGGTCACCTATGGGCTGATGCTCCAGGAGTTGGAATACGGCGACAGCGGTCTGCGCAGCTTCGTCTCCGTTCAGGGTTCCCTGGCCATGTACGCCATCCACCGCTTCGGCACGGAGGAGCAAAAGCAGCAATGGCTGCCGCCCATGGCAAGGGGGGAGAAAATCGGCTGCTTCGGGCTTACGGAGCCCGATTTCGGCTCCGACCCGGGGGGCATGCGCACCTTCGCGCGCACGGACGGGGATGGCTTCGTGCTCAACGGCTCCAAGATGTGGATCACCAACTCGCCCATCGCCGACGTGGCGGTGGTCTGGGCCAAGCTGGATCACGACGAGCCCGGCGCCGTCCGCGGCTTTCTGGTGGAAAAGGGCACCCCCGGCTGCTCCGCGCCGCCCATCAAAATGAAAATGTCCATGCGGGCCTCTCATACCGGAGAGATCATTCTTTCCGACTGCAGGATTCCGGCGGAAAGCCTGCTGCCGGAAAGCAAGGGCCTGGGCTCGCCCCTGGCCTGCCTCAATCAGGCGCGGCTGGGCATCGCCTGGGGCGCCGTGGGAGCGGCCAAGGCCTGTTTCGATTCGAGCCTGGAGTACACCAAGTCTCGGGTGCAGTTCGGCAAGCCCATTGCCAGCAAGCAGTTGATTCAGGATCAGTTGGTGGACATGGCCCTGGAGATCAGCAAGGCGGATTTGATGAACTACCACTTTTCCCGGCTCAAGGACCAGGGCCAGCTTTCGCCCTATCAGGTCAGCATGGCCAAGAAAAACAGCGTGCGTCAGGCACTGCAAATCGCCCGCAGCGCGCGCGGGCTGCACGGGGCGAACGGCATCTCCCTGGAGTATGCCCCGGTGCGGCACATGCTGAACCTGGAGTCGGTCTATACCTACGAGGGCACGAACGAGGTGCACAGCCTCATCATCGGGCGCGCACTGACGGGACTGGATGCATTCTAGGGGAATTTAGAGGGAAATTCAGGGGAATTCAGTGGGCAGGTGCGCACCTTGACACGAGCGCACAGCGGCGGAGCGGTTTTTGCACGGCTTGGTTATTTATGTTACAGTTCCCCGGTTTTTCCTATACAAGATAAGGTTGACGACGCGCGCAGCAAGAGGAGGAGCGCTCTTTTCCAGTCGATTAATTTAAGATTTGGCTTGAAAGCGGCCATTGATTTGTTCTATTTGAAGGAAACGAGTTGCGCGGGGCGGATATTGCGCCCCAAATCAAGCGGATATCCCCATGGGCAGGCCGTTGAGCGGCAGGGCCCTTGAGAGTTGGAATCCGCTCGTGCGGAGGGGAAACAGAATTGCTTAAGAACGGCTTTACCTTCCTTATAATTCCCGAGAAGACTTCCCGAGTGTTGCGGGTGCGCATACCGATGCTTGCCTTCATCGCCGGCAGCGCGCTCACCGTGGCGTTGCTGCTCTACGGGAGCATCGGCGTCTACCGCTCCATCGTGTTGAATTCCGAGCTGCAGGAATTGCACACGCTCAAGAACACCTACATGCGCCAGCAGATCGAGTTCAAGAAGGTATCCAACGAGATCACCGCATTCCGCAGTCAGATGAACCGGCTGCGCGAACTGGATTACAAGCTGCGCCTGATCACCGATCTGGAAGTGGAACGGCCCAATCCCTCCCTGTACGGGATCGGTGGATCCCTGGACGTGCGCAACGACGGCTTGGCGGAAAACGCGGACCTGAGCCGGATGGACCTGCTGACCCTGCTGGACAAGGACCTGGTGCGGCTGAAGGAGATGGCCAACTACCAGGAGGAGAGCTTCAACAACTTGAAGGCGTTCCTGGTTGACCAGAAGGACCTGCTGGACCGCTCTCCTTACAGATGGCCCGTGCGCGGATTCGTCTCTTCAAATTTCGGCCAGCGGGTGGACCCGTTTACCGGACTGCAGCGGCGCCACGACGGCATTGACATCGTCACCCCCAAGGGCACCACGGTGCGCGCGCCCGCGGACGGCATCGTCACCTATACCACGGTGGACCCCACCCTGGGGAACATGCTGGTGATAGATCACGGGTACGGGGTGATCACCCGTTACGGGCACAACGACGCGGTGCTGGTGCGGGAAGGCCAGCGCGTCAAGCGGGGCGATCCCATCGCCGCGGTAGGCTCTTCGGGCAAGAGCACCGGGCCCCACCTTCATTACGAGATCCGCATCAACGATCTCGCCGTCAACCCGCTCAATTACGTATTGGAATAGCCATCCACGGGAATTAAGACCGGCCGCCACCCCGGAAGTAACCGGCGCGCCAGCCTCTCAATTACCCAGGCCTGCATTTGGGCGAGGTGCTTCACGCCTGCTGCCGTGGCCTGCCCCGGCCGCCCTGTGTCTTTTAAGAGCGGCGCGGGCAGGCTTCGGAGGCGCTCAGGAGCGGAAGAACGCGGTCAGTTTTTCCCGTTGCTCGTGGGGAATTTCCATGAAGGCGATGCCAATGCTGGAAGACTGCTGCGCGCGGGCGCTCTGGCTGACCCACATGATCTTGGAAGGAATTTCGAACAGCGCCTGCCCGCCCTCGGGCTTGTCGTAAATGATGACGTTGACGCTGTCCCCCTTGTTGAGGGAAAAGTTTCCGCTGTCCGTGAGATGCACCCGCAGGCCATGGCTGGAATAGTCCGTGGCGGTGGAAACCACCGAGGTTTCGCCGGCCCGGGAAATGGCTATACTGACTTTGCGGCTCACGCTGTGGCGTTCCGCGGCCCTGCGGTTGACCGTCTCCCCGCTGCCCCAGCGCTCGAACAATTTGCTGCGCACGGCCTCGGCGTCAATCATTTCAAAGTACCGGTAGCCGGAGCGCTGCTCGCATTTCAACACCCCTGAGTTCTCGAACCAGCCCATGATTCCCCCGCTGTGAGGAATGTAGCGGCCGTCGGAGGTGGTTTCCGCGCGGATCGAGTCCTTTTCCACGTGTGAACGGGTGAATTTTCGGGTTTGCGTGCTTTCGGTCATATCGCCCCCTGTGTTGCGGTGTCCATGGTTGCACACAGTCGTCGCATGGATTGTAAACGGCCCGGCCTCGTCTAT
>CBDUSX010000172.1:0-6460 GCA_965369935.1 uncultured bacterium | reverse complement strand
GCAGCACGTCGAACACGGTTCGCAGCAGGCGCTGGCTGCCGCGCAACTCCTGCTCGGCGCGCTTGAGCTCGGTGATGTCCAGTCCAATCGTCGCCAATCCGACCATTTGATCGTGCTCATCCAGGATGGGCGCCTTGATGCCCTGGAACAGCCGCCGCTCTCCACTCCTGTCCGTGCGGCGGGATTCAAAATATTGAACTTCCCCCTGCGCGGCGAACGCCGCCATGTCCTCTTGCTCGATTTCCGCGAGTTCCTTGTCCGGGCGGCTGAACAGGGCCGAGGGCAGTTTGTTGAGGACCTCCTCCCCGGTAAGGCCGTAGGTGTCGCACCAAGCCTTGTTGACCTTGAGATAGCGCCCCTCCCTGTCCTTGATGGCCAGGACGTGCGGGATGGTGTCGAACACGGTTTGCAGCAGGCGCTGGCTGCCGCGCAACTCCTGCTCCGTGCGCTTGAGCTCGGTGACGTCCAGTCCCACCGAGGTAAGCCCGACAATCTGCCCGTGTTCGTCCAGAATCGGAGCTTTGCTGAATTGAAACAGCCGCTTCTCTCCTCCGGCCACCGTGCGGTAGTCCTCATAAAATTTGCCCCCGCCCTTCGCCTTCAGTACGGATCGGTCTTCCTTCATCACCTCCGCGGTATCCTTCGCCGGCCGGCTGGAAAGCGCGTTGGGCAGTTTGTTGATGACCTCCTGCTCGGACAGGCCGAAGGTGTCGCACCAGGCTTTGTTGACCTTCAGATAGCGGCCTTCCAGGTCCTTGATGGAGAGCTGCTGCGGGATGGTGTCGAACACGGTTTGCAGCAGGCGCTGGCTGTCACGCAATTCCTGCTCGGTGCGCTTGCGGGCGGTGATGTCCATGCGGATGGTGACGATGCCGCCCTCGGAAGTGGGCCGGTGGTACACCTCGAACCAGCGGCCGTCGGCGAACTCCTGCTCGATGACGTCCTGCCGCGTATGATGTTCCGAGGCGCGCTCGAGTATCATCGCCTCGGCTTTCTGAGGGTCAAGTTTCATCAGTCCCTTTGCGATGCTCAGCCGCACCACGTCCGCATAGGGCGTGCCCGGAACCAGGATCGGCGCGTGCTGGGGATACATCTCGCGGGTCTTGTTGTTGCAGAGCACGAACCGGTCCTCCTCGTCATACAAGGCGAAGGAAACGGGCAGGGATTCGATGGCCTCGCTCAGCCTGGTGTGCGCCTTGTCCAGCGCCTCGCGGCTGTCGCGCAGTTCCTGTTCGACGCGCTTGCGCCCGGTAATGTCCAGCCGGATGGTGACGGTTCCCCCATCGGAAGTGGCGCGGTGGTACACCGCGAACCAGCGGCCGTCGCTGTAAGCCTCCTCGTATTCCGCTTTCTTCATGCGGTGAGCACGGACGCGCTTCCGCACCTCGCCTTCCTTGTCCTCCGTGTTGATGCGCAACAGATCCTTTTCGACGCCCCATCGCAAGATATCCTCATAGGGAGTGCCGGGGCGGAACATCGGTGCGAGCTCTGGAAACAGCTCCCTGACCCGGTTGTTGCCCAGAACGAACCGCTGCTCCTTGTCGTAAAGGGTGAAGGAGGCCGGAATGGACTCGATCGCATCTATCAGCCGGGCGTGGGCTTTCCGTTCCGCCTCGCGGCTTTCGCCCAGTTCCTGTTCGGCCTGCTTGCGCTCGGTGATGTCCTCCCGCACGCCAACGATTCCGGCGATGGCGCCGTCGTCGCCATACAGGGGCGCCTTGATGACGCGCCGCCATGCGACCCGTCCGTCCGGATAGGTTATCGCCTCCTCGGGCATGTCCATCCGCAATCCCTTCTTCAGCACCTTCCGGTCGGTCTCTTCCAGCCGCTTCAACTCGGCCTTCGTCCCGATTCCCAGGTCCGTAACGCTCTTGCCCGGATAGTCCTCGGGCCTGATGCCCGATAATTCGCCCATGGCCTTGTTGGCAAAGACAAACCGGCGCTCGCGGTCGTACACGAACACCCCGACGGGAAGATTGTCAACGACGGTCTGCAACAGCCGCTGGCTGGCCCGCAGGGACTCCTCGGCCAGGCGCTTTTCCGTAAAATCGAAAAAGGAATGCATGACGGCCGGCCGGCCTTCCCAGACCATCGGGCGGGATGCGCCGTCCATGGTCACGCGCGCTCCGTTTTTCCGTATGCACTCCAGTTTTTGCAGGGGAATTCTGGTCTGCCCCTTGCCCGGTTTCCGGTGGCCTTTTTTCAGCTTGGCCACGTCCCGCGGGGTGACGAGCTTTCGCACGTCCCCCAGGGCCACCAGCTGTTCCGGAGAATCGTACCCCAGCAGTTCCGCCGCCGCCGGATTGGCATAGAGCAGCTCGAAGTCCCTTTCGATGACCACGCTGCGCATGCCTCCCTCCACGAACTGGCGGTAGCGGGCCTCGCTTTCGGCCAGGGCCCTGGACTCGTCAAGGGGCGTGGCCGCCAGGTTGGCGGGGGCGCTCCTGCGCCGCGAAGTGAACCACAGGCCGCCGGCCAGCCCGCCTATCAGCACACAGAGCAGGCCGTCCAACTGCCAGCCGGCATGGACCCGGCTCAGGCCGTACCACCACTCCAGGAAATCGATCCGCAAGAGCACGGCCGAAATGGCCAGGGCGATAGATGTGGATACGATGAGATGGTAATGAAGCCTAACACTAGCGAACATGGCTAACCTCCAAAGTCGTATCAGCCACAGCCTTGTATTGTTTTTTCAGACCCCCGTTCGTACCCACGCCCCTGACGGGCGCGCGGGACGGTCAGGTGAGTCGTAACTTTTTAATTGAACGGACAAATTCAACATACAGGCAGATATTTAACATGCCGCCTGGACGGATTCCGTAAGGTAACGCCCCAGCGCAAGGGCCTTGATCCGCTTCCCGGTTCAGGCCATCGCCGTTACTGGGTCGTTACTGGGCCGTTAGGGCGGCCGGAGCGGTGCCAATCCTGGGCCGCCGCAACGCAAGTCCAAGCAAAAACCACCTACGGGGAGGCCTCCCCCGGGCCGTCGCCATCCAGTTTTAGGCAGCTTGAATTCCGAGGACTATCCGTTTTCGTATAGTACTATTGGAAAGATAGCGCAAGCGCGCCCATGGATGTGGGGCCGGCTCAACGGCGGCCGGAGCGCGGCGGTGGATGCTGCTTTTCGTGGAGGTGGATCAGCCCGCCTCAATTCGCGTGGTCACGGCGCGGGTGCCTGTGTGGGAGCCCCAGCCGGGCATGCATGCGGAGAAATTGCCCATGCTGCCCGCGCATACCACCAGCAGGTCTTCCGGCGAACGGACCGGGTGGCGCCAGCGGTGCTCGTCCCCTTCTTCCACGGTCCCGGGCAGGCGCTCCACCCGCTTCAACTCGGCAATGGTGCGCCGGGCATGCTCGTAGAGGAACTGCTTGACCTTCCGTTTGCTCCAGCCCGCATCGCGCAGAATGCCCGTGTGAAGTTCGGCGAACACGCAGACCATGTTCTGTTGTCCGGTGATGGTCGAGGAGCCCATGTTGGCCATGGCGTCGGCCATGCCCATCAGCAGCGGTTCAGGCCTGTTGGACAGGGCGTTGGCCGTTTGAATGATGGATTCGGCCGCGAACAGGGTGGTCGTGCTGTCCTCCGGACTGAAGCCCCGCTCCACGTGCAGCGGCTCCCAGGGCGAGCCCGCCTCGTCTTCCGCGAAGCACAGCGAAATCTTGCCCGGATTGCCCAGGGTGGAGCGGTCCAGCTTGCCCGGCCGCGTGTTGAGGGCGTTCATCATCAACAGGCGCAGGGAGCGCCCGATGGTCACGTTGGGACGGAAACCGGGGCCGAAGGCATTGTCCCTGCCGTTGATGCCCAGCCGCTCCGCGATGGGGCCGTTGACGATCACCGCCACGGATGATCCGCAGGTGCTGGTGGCGATGCCATGGTAGTTGAACTCCGGGTCGGTCAGCCCCTTGACCGCGGAAACCACCACGGGCATGTATTCGGGCCGGCAGCCGGCCATCACCGCGTTGATGGCCACCTTGTCCGCGGTGACGGTGGTGTGCCGCGCGGCCACCTCGCCCACCACCTCGTCCGGCCGCAGGCCCCCCGCCTCGAGCATGGCGGCAATGGAGGCCTCGCTGGGCGGCACCACGGGCAGCCCGTCGGTCCAGCCCTTCTCGTAATACGCCTCGATCAATGCCGCGGCGTCCTCGGGCGCAACGTCCTTGGGTGCGGTGGTCTGTTGCCGGCTGTCTTTCTGGACTTCGCTCATGGCTGCCGCTCGCATTAGATCGTTTCAACTCCCCGCCCGCTCCGTCTCAGCGGCGGTGGCGTGCTCCCTGCCGGGGGCTTCAGGGCGTCTCGATGGCCGTGGTGACCGCCCGCGAACCCTGGCGGGAGCCCCAGCCGGACAAACAGGCCGACCAGTTGCCCACCCGCCCCCCGGCGCAGACGACGATGAAGCCGTCCGGATCGTCAACCACGTGCCGCCACGCCTGCTCGTCCCCCGGCTCGATTTCGCCGGGCAGGCGCCCGGCCCGCTTCAACTCGGCCAGGGATTGTCTGGCATGCTCGAACAGGCACTCTTTCACCTGGCGCTTGCTCCAGCCGCTTTCCCGCAGCACCTTGGCGTGCTCGCCCCCGATCACGATCACCGCGTCCGGCTGGCCCACGATGGCCCGCGCGCCCAGATTGGCGATGGCGCCGGCCATGCCGTACAGCAGGGGCTCGGGCGTCGCGGAGAGCTGGTTGTAGGTCTGGTATACCCCGTCGGCGGCGAACAGGGTGGTCGTGCTCTGTTCCGGCCTGAATCCGCGCTCCACGTGCAGCGGCTCCCAGGGCGAGCCCGCCTCGTGCTCCGCGAAGCAGAAGGAAATTTTGCCGGGATTGCCCAGGGTGGAGCGGTCCAGCTTGCCGGGGCGGGTGTTGATGGCGTTCATCATCAGCAGCCGCAAGGCCCGCCCGATGGTCATGTTGGCCCGGAAGCCGGGGCCGAAGGCATTGTCCTCGGCGTTGATGCCCAGCCGCGGGGCGATGGGCCCGTTGACGATGATGACCACCGAAGCTCCGCCCGTGCTGGTGGCGATGCCGTGGTAGCCGAAGGCCGGGTCGCAGAGCCCCTTGACCGCGGAGACCACCACGGGCATGTATTCGGGCAGGCAGCCGGCCAGCACCGCGTTGATGGCCACCTTGTCCGCGGTGATCCTGGTGTTGCGGGCCTCCACTTCCCCCAGCACCTCCGCGCCCCCCAGGCCCGCGGCGGCCAGCATGGCCCCCACCGACGCCTCGCTGGGCGGCACCACGGGCAGGCCGTCGCTGAAGCCGCGCTCGTAGTACAGTTCGATCAGTCCCGCGGCATCCTGGGGCGCCGCCTGCTCCGGCTTCATAAACCTCATCCGCGGCCGCGGGCAATCGTGTGCCTCCGCGGCCATATGTATTTCAGGGTACAACAGCCCATGATAGAGTAGATTCTGCGGTTAACACATTTTGCAATGATGCACCACAGCAAGGGCGGCGGGCGCACAAGACGGCTCCCGGCGCCGGAATGGCGGAGCCGGGCAGGGTTGAGATGAAACTCATCGGCTTGCGGATCAGGCCCATCCATTTCAAGCTGACCCTCCCGCTGCTGGCGGTGTGGCTGGTCTCCCTGGCCTGGTCGGTCAATCACCACGTCGAAAATCAGCGCTACCGGCTGGGTTATCTGGCCAAAGGCGTGCAGCAGGTGGCGCGCTACAACGCCGTCCGCATCAACGTGGGTGAGGCCGCCCGCATCACCTGCGAGGCGGCGGCCGCCCGCGGAAGCACCGGCGGCGGCAGTTCCGGCGGCGGAATCTTCGCCGGTGGATGCGGCCGGCCGGATGCCGTCAGCGGCGTGGTGGCCTGCGGATTTTCCGAAGCCTGCGATTTCCGCTACGCGGCGGAAAACCGGCGTCTGAGGGCGGCGCTGGAGGAGGCGCTGAAGGACCTGCAATACCTGCCCTATTTCAGCGAGACCTACCAGGAGCGCGTGCTGGGGCGCGGGGAGGCGGACAAGGAATTCCACTTCCGGGTGGAACTGCACCGGCTGCTGCCGGGGGGGGCTTTCGTGCAGGTCAGCGCCATCGGCGTTCCCGCCCGTGACAACCCGCTCACCTTCGGTCTGCCGGTGGCCCAGTACGCCGCGTCGCCCCCGGCCCTGGCTCGCGCCACCGCCGCCTGGGATTCCGGGGAGATGAGCGAGCTGGTCACGCCGGAGGCCTACCAGCTGTTCTGGCCGCTCAAGGATCCGCTCATAAACGGCGGGCGCACCGCGGCCCTGCTGACCATCGAGGTGGAGCGCGAGCAGCCCAGCCCCCTGTATGTGGCGGGGCTGGTGACCATGCTCTCCTTCTGGTTCATCGTGCTGGGTATGATCACCGCCGTCTCCTCCGTGTTCCTGGGCGTGACCCTGCTCTTCAATGCGGTGCCCCTGTGGGTGACGGGCCTGCTCCTATTGGCCCTGCTCCTGCTGGGGGTTTATTTCAGGGAGCGGCTCGCCCGCCTGGGCAG
>CBDUSX010000171.1:0-6481 GCA_965369935.1 uncultured bacterium | reverse complement strand
GGGGGCAAAGCCCCCAGATTGTGTGCTGTTGACGCAGCCTCAGTCTCCCTGCCGCGCTAGAAATTCCATCACTGCATTGCTGAAGGCGTCGTTCTTGTCGCCGGCCACCATGTGGCCCGCGCCGGAGACGTCGGCGAATTCCGCGTGGGGCGTCAGCTCCATAAATTCCCGCGCTCCGTCTTCGCTGACCACGTCGCTGTTTTTGCCGCGCACCAGCAGGGTCGGCACGCGCAGGGCGCGGGCGGCATCCCGCAGGCGATCCTCCCGGTGGGGGGTGCGCTGGCCGCGCTGGGCAAGGAAGGCGGGGTCCCAGTGCCAGTAGTAGCGCCCGTTCTCCTTCAGGCGCAGGTTCTTGTGCAGGCCGCTGATGTCCTTGGGGCGCTGGCGGTGGCGGCGGTAGGCGGCCACGGCGTCCGCGGCGTCTTCCAGGGAGGCGAAGCCGTCCGGGTTGGCGCGCATGAATTCCCCGATGCGGGCCACGCCCTCCGGTTCCACCCGCGGCGCGATGTCCACCAGCACCAGGGCGGAGCAGAAATCCGCCGCACCCTCCCCCGCACCCACCAGCGCCGCCACTCCGCCCAGGGAGGCGCCGACCAGCACCGGCGGCCGCGTGATGTTCTCCCGGCCCATTTTTTCGCGCCCCATTTGTTCACGGACGTGGCGCAGGTCGCCCACGAAGTCGTCCATCTGGTAGCTGCCGGAGGGCGACCAGCCGCTGTCCCCGTGGCCGCGCAGGTCCAGGCTGATGGTGCGGTAGCCCCGGCCGGCCAGGGCGCGGGCCGCGCCGCCCCAGGAATGGCGGGTCTGGCCGCCGCCGTGCAGGAACAGCACGGGAGCGCCCGCCGGATCGCCCCAGGCGTCGGCAGCGAGGGCGATCTCTTCTTCACCTTGAAAGGAAAGGGGCACGGGAGCAGCGAGGGGGGAGCACGATATCATTGGGGAAACCCGGGTGCTTGAATCAATCTTGAATCAACCGCGACTGCAAAGCCCCCACGGAAGCGAACCCCCGCCTCCCCCACATGAATCAGATGTCCATTCTTATAGCCTGAATCGGCGCATTCGGCAAAGCCGAAGAAGCTCACGCAAAGACGCCAAAGAAAAAAGACTCACGGAAAGGCGCAGAGGTACAGACGGGCAAAGGGGAGAGGCACAGCGGGCGGGCGAAACGCCAGGAGTCTCGCGTTTCTCTCCCGCCCCAGATGTGACATTTCCCGCCTGCGGCCTATTCCGCCAGCCAGACCATGGACAGGTCCTGGCCCAGGAAATGGCTCGGGGTGATGTGCCATCCCCGCATTTTGGTGGAATGCGCGATGATGCGGTTCCACCACAGGGTATTGATGGTCCAGGCCTGGTCCACCAGCCGCTTTTGCAATTGGAAGAGCAATTT
The DNA here is from genome assembly GCA_965369935.1 of uncultured bacterium. Classification (GTDB taxonomy): domain Bacteria; phylum SAR324; class SAR324; order SAR324; family JACQKK01; genus JAPUIH01. The sequence continues at coordinate 5,094 of CBDUSX010000171.1, read as the reverse complement.
CTTCTGGCGGGCGGGGTCCGTCTCGTGCAGTTGCAGGTCGAAGAGCCGGTCCAACTCCGGGTCGTTGTAATTTCCGTAGTTGGCCGGGTTGCGGTTGTAGGAGATCACCTTGGACACGTCCAGGGTGGGGTTGACGATGGTGCCGCAGGTGAAGTCAATGCTGACGTCGAAATTGGGCGGGTTGTCCGGGCCCTTGCCCGAGCGCAGGGTGCTGAACCAGAGGCCCGTGGGCACCACCGACTGCTCGGCGTGCAGCCCGATCTGCCGCCACTGGTCAATCAGCCACACCCCCAGAATCTTGAAGGGCTGGTCAATTGCCCGGTTGTTGAAGACGAATTTGAAGCCCTCGGGCACGCCGGCCTCTTTCAGCAGCCTGCGCGCCTTGCGCCGGTTGGCCGCCACGTCGCGTCCGAAGCCTTCCAGCTGCTCCAGCTCCTTTTTGCTGGGCGCCAGCGGATGGCTGGGGATGACGATCCCCCCCACTTCTTTCATGATGGCGATGCGGGACAGGTGCTTGGAGCCGCCCCAGCGGTCCAGGGCAAGATTCAGGGCGCGGCGCACCCGCACGTCGTCGAAGGGCTTGCGGTAGGAATTGGGCGTGACCATCAACTGGCAGTTCCAGATGCTCTCCTGAATCGTAATGCCCTTGCCCATCGCCCGCACCAGATCGTCCCGGGCGGCCGGCGGAAAGCCCCGGAACTCGGCCATGGCCCGGCCGCCGCGGATGGCCTGGATGCGCACGTTCTGCTTGCGCGCGGAGATGGCCTGATAGCCGTCCAGGTAGGGCAGGCCCTTGTGGTGGTACTTCTCGTAGCGGGCGCCGTTCCAGTGGGAGCCGGCGGAGGTGGAGACGAACTTGAACGGCCCGCTGCCCAGGATGTTCTTCTCCGGCCACAGCTTGTCCTTGGCCAGCTTGTCCGCGCTGTAGACCCAGTTGAAAGGCACGGCCAGGGCGGGTATGAACGCCGCGGTAGCGAACTTGAGCTTGATGACCACGGTGTAGTCGTCCGTGTTCTTGACCGAGGCGACCATGGGGAAAAATGCCTTGCGCATGCTGATCACACCCTCCGGCGGAAACATCACCCGCCTCAGGGAGACCGCCACGTCCCGCGCCGTGAGGGGCGAGCCGTCGTGAAAGCGCACGCCCCTGCGCACGTTGAAGGTGTAGGTCTTCAGGTCCCGGCTCACACGCCAGCTTTCGCACAGGTCGCAGACGATTTTTCCGCCGGCCGGATTGCGTGGATCCGCCCGGATCAGGGTGCTGTAGTGGGGCCTGACGATGTGCACCAGGGCGAAGGTGATTTCCTTGTGGCCGTCAAAGCTGGGTGGGCTGATGCTGGGGGTCATGAAAGTCAGTGTGCCGCCGCGGCGCGGGGTCTCGGCCCACAGGGCGGTGGAAAAGGTGAGGACGCCGATTGCGGCGAGCAATACGGCGAGCCACCTGCATGGAAAGCTGCGTCTGGCCATGACTGGCTCCTTCCTTCTCGGGTTTCTTCTAAAGGTTGCTTAACCGGCGATTTCGCCACCCGAGACAAGTAGCAGGAACCCACAACGCTTCCGTAGCAGGATTTACAAAGCCCTCGTTAATTCGCTCCATGTGTATGCGGTTCCACCGGTGTCGCCGGGCCGAAGCGCATCACCGGGCGCATGGCCCTTGCGCCCACCCCTCACCAGACCGGCCGGCGCCATTCCTCCTTGCGCGGATCAATGCCCCGCACCAGATCGTGGTAGCCCCGCTCCAGGGTGCCGCCCACCCGCCCCGGCTTGCCGTCGCCGACGGGCAGGCGGTCCACCTCGATGATCGGCCAAACCTCCCAGGCCGTTCCCATGTAGAACGCCTCCTCGGCAGTGTAGAGTTCCGTGCGGTCTATTTCCCGCTCCACGACGGGGATGCCGAACAGTTCCGGCGCGGTCTGCAGCACGGTGTCGCGGGTCACGCTTTCCAGCACTCCGCTGGTCACCTCCGGCGTGATCAGCTTGCCGCCGCGCACGATGCCCAGGCACGCGCCGGGCCCCTCGGTGATCTTGCCGCGCTCGTTGAGCAGGAGCGGCCAGTCGTACCCGTTCAGCTGGGCTTCCATCTGGGCCATGCGGCCGTTGTGGTAATTGGAAAAGGCCTTGATGCGGGGCGGCATCACGCTGTCCCCGATGCGCTGCCAGGAACTGACGCAGACCCGCGCTCCCTCCGCACCGCTGAGCAGCTTGCTCTGGAAGGGCCACATGTCAATCACCACCTCCGCGGGCCAGTCCGGGGGCAGCATGGGGTGCTGAATGTAGCCCTTGGCGAAATTCCATAGGCGGATTTCCGTGTCCTGCCGGTATTGATTGGCCCGCAACAGCTCCAGCACCCCTTGCAGCAATTGCTCGCCGGAAAAGGATACGGCCAGGCGCACCAGCTTGGTGGATTGCAGGAAGCGCTCGACGTGCTCCGCAAGCCGAAAGACGTACAACTGCTCCTTGTCCGCGTTCCAGTAGGCCCGCATGCCCTCGAAGACCGCGCTCACCGATGCGTGCCCGACGGCGTTCACGTGCACCGTGGCCTCTTCCCAGGGAATGATTTTCCCTTCGCGCCAGATGAATTCGGAGTGCCCCTCCGTGTTGTCCACCCGCAATTCCGCCGCCATGCGCTCCCTCCGGTTTCAGAGCCGTTTGATATCCGGCCGCCCTTCCCCTAAAAGGTGTAGTTGAAAACCAATCACGCTTTAGCACTGATGCCTTAACACATTGCGGGCGGGGTTGGGCAGGGCGGCGCGCGGCGGAGGTCATGCGCCCGGGTTGCCCGCCTGTCACACCACAAGACCCGGCGCAGGAGAAACAAAATGACGGACAGCGGCGTATTCACCAACACGGAAATGGAGCGGGTGGTCTTCGGGGAGGCTTGCGCACAGGCCGTCGCGGCGGAGGCGGAGCGCCAGGGCGCCGAGCGCGTGTTCCTGCTGGTCAGCAGCACCCTCAACCGGGAAACCGGGGTCATCGCCGGGGTGCGCGAAGCCCTGGGCGGGCGCTACGCGGGCGAATTCGACGGCATCCCGCCCCACACCCCGCGCGACAAGGCCATCGAAGCCGCGGCGGCGGCGCGGGAGGTGAAGGCGGACCTGCTGGTCACGATCGGCGGCGGCTCGGTGACGGACGCGGGCAAGATGATGCAGCTCTGCCTGCGCCACGACATCACCGAAATGGACCAGCTCGATCCCTTCCGCATGACCGTCGCCGAGGACGGCACCCCCCACCGCCCGCAATACGAGGGGCCCAAGGTGCGCCAGATTTCCGTGCCCACCACCCTTTCCGGCGGAGAGTTCAACCAGTCCGCCGGTTGCACCGACCCCCGCCACAAGGTGAAGCAAGCCTACAGCCACCGCCTGATGATGCCCCGCGCGGTGATCCTTGACCCGGAGGCCACCCTGCACACGCCGGAGTGGCTGTGGCTGTCCACCGGCGTGCGGGCGGTGGACCACGCGGTGGAATCCATCTGCGCCAACGAGGCCACTGCCCACAGCAACGCCGGGGCCTTGCACGCCCTGCGGCTGTTGCGGGAGGGCCTGCCGCGCAGCAAGGAGCAGCCGCAAGACCTGGAGGCGCGCCTGAACTGCCAGCAGGGGGTGTGGCTGTCCATGATCCACAACCAGACCGGAGTCCCGGTGGGCGCCAGCCACGGCATCGGCCACGTGCTGGGGGGCAGTTGCGGCGTGCCCCACGGCCACACCTCCTGCGTGATGCTGCCCCACGTGCTGCGTTACAACATCTCCCACAACGCGGAGCGCCAAGCCCTGGTGAGCGAAGCCATGGGCCGCCCCGGGGAGGACGCCGCCGAGGTGGTGGGCGAATTTATCGCAAGCCTGGGCATGCCCCGCAAGCTGGCCGAGGTGGGAGTGGGGCCCGAGCAGTTCGAGCTGATCGCGGCCAACTCCATGCACGACCGGGCCGTCCACTCCAACCCGCGCCCCATCAAGAGTGCTGAGGACATCATGGAAATTCTGGAAATGGCGCAATAGACCGCCGCGGCGAAAGAACGGGAGCGAGCGATGGGAATCTTCACGACCACGGTGGTGGGCAGCATGCCCAAGCCGCATTGGCTCTACGAGGTCACCACCCTCAACGACGGCAAGCGCGACCATCACGGCGCGGGAGGCGCCTGGAGGCTGGAAGGCGAGGAGCTGACCCGGGCGCAGGAGGACGCGGTGCGCGTGGCCATCCACGATCAGGAGCACGCCGGGGTGGACATCATCAGCGACGGGGAACAGCGCCGCAAGTCCTACTTGACGCACCTCACCATGAACATGGAGGGTTTCGACTACGGGCAGCTCGCGGAAAAATGGATCCGCAACCGTAGGCGCAAGGCCCAGGTGGGGCGGTGCATCGGCCCGATCCGCCGCAAGAGCTCCATCCTGCTGGAGGATTTGCGATTCCTGAAGAGCGAGACCGGCAAGCCGGTCAAGATTACCCTGCCTGGCCCGATGACCGTGGCCGACTCCACCTACGACGAGTACTACGGAGATGAGAAGGCGCTGGCCATGGCCTGGGCCGATGCCATCAACGAGGAGGCGCGGGAACTGGACAAGCTGGGCCTGGAGGTGATCCAGTTCGATGAGCCGGTGTTCAGCCGATATCCGGACAAAGTGACCGCGTGGGGCATCGAGGCGCTGGACCGCTGCGTGGCGGGGCTGAAAGCGACGACCGCCGTGCACGTCTGTTACAGCTACCCCATGCCCGGCGTGCCCCGGCCCATCGTGGACAGCTATCGAGTCATCCTGGAGGCGCTGGAACACGCGGAAGTGGATCAGTTGGCCCTGGAATTCCAGGGCTCCAGGCTGGACCCTGCGCTGCTGAAAGCCTGCCCCTCCAAGACGGTACTGTTCGGCTGCGTCTTCAATGGGGAGGGAGAAGTGGAGTCCGCCCAGCAAATCGCCTCCCGGCTGTTGGCCGCGGCCGAGGCGCTATCGCCGGAGCAGGTGCAGGCAGCGCCCGACTGCGGGCTGGTACCTCTCAGCCAGCAGACCGCGCGGGCCAAGCTGGCCGCGATGGTGGAGGGCGCGCGCCTGGCCCGCCGGCAGGTGGGCGGCCAGCAGGCGTGAAAGCCGGCGGCCGATCAAACAG
>CBDUSX010000170.1:0-6509 GCA_965369935.1 uncultured bacterium | reverse complement strand
CCGCGGCCGGACCCGGAACCGCTACCGGGTATATCGCCCGTTTCAGACTGTGGCTGAAGAAAAAGCCCCAGATCGCATTTTTCCTGTGCCTGCCCCTGCTGTTGCTGGTGTGCGGCCTGGTCATCTACCCCTTTTTCTACGCCATATACCTGAGCATGCTGAACAAGAGGGAGACAGCCTTCGTGGGCCTGGCCAACTACTTCTTCCTGTTCAAGCGCGATACGTTCTGGATGGTGGTGCAACAATCCACCGTGTTCGCGCTGACGGCGGTGTTTTTCAAGGTGCTGATCGGATTCGCGGTGTCGCACATCGTGCACTTCCTCCCCGAAGCCCGGCAGCGCCTGTGGCGTGGGTTGATCGTCGTACCCTTCGTCATGCCTCCGGCCCTGAGCACCCTGGGCTGGTGGTGGCTGTTCGACCCTACCCATTCCGCGATCAACTGGCTGCTGGAGGCGATCGGCGGGCCGCACATCGCCTGGCTGAGCGAGCCCAACTGGGCCCGCTTCGCCGTGATTCTGGTGAACATCTGGATCGGCGCGCCCTTCTTTTTCCTGATTTATCTGGCGGGGCTGAAGTCGGTGCCGAAGGAATTGTATGAGTCCGCGGTGATTGACGGGGCCTCGGTGTGGCAGAAGCTGGTGCACGTCACGATACCGATGATGCGAAACATCATCTTGATCGTCGCCCTGTATTCCATCATCGTCACTTTCTCCAACTACGACATCGTGAGGGTGCTGACCCTGGGCGGGCCGCGCAACACGACCCATATGTTCGCGACCTACGCCTTCAATCTGGGCATTCTTTCAGGGGACGTGCCCCTGGGCGCGTCGGTGTCCCTGTTCATGTTCCCGATTCTGTCGGTCTTGGCGTTTATAATCCTGCGCAACATACGGGAAAGGGCGAGCAACCTATGAGCAGCGAAATTACATCCGCGGACGCCCAGGCGGCGGGTACGGCCAGGTCCATGCGCAAGAGCATGAAGCGGAGCCGGAGGTGGGCCCTCGTGCTGGCTTACTTTTTCCTGTTCGTGTTTATCGTGTTCTTCCTGTTCCCGCCCTATTACATGATCATCACGTCCTTTAAGGGGGACGCGGAGATCAGCAGCGTGGAAACCATTCCTTTCCTGATTCAGGAGGGGGCGACAATAGAGCACTACGTCAAGCTGCTCACGGAGACGAAATTTCTGATCTTTTTCAAGAACACCATCATCGTGACCCTTTCGGTGGTGGCCATATCCATTTCCATCAGCGTGCTGGCGGCCTATTCCCTGACCCGGCTGCGCTTTTTCGGCTCGGGGTTGCTGGCCACCGGGATATTTCTCACTTACCTGGTGCCCAACTCCCTTCTGTTCATCCCACTGTTCAAGGTGTTCGGAAACCTGTGCGAGGGGGTGGGCATCTGCCTGCTGGACTCCAAGTGGATACTGCTGGCCGTGTATCCCACCCTGGCGGTGCCATTTTGCACCTGGATGATGATCGGCTATTTCAGCTCGATCCCCAAGGAGCTTGACGAGGCCGCGTTCATAGACGGAGCGGGGCACCTGCAGATGCTGTTCAAGATATTCATTCCGGTGGCCGCGCCGGGCATCATCGCCGCGACCATATTCGCCTTCACCGTCTCCTGGGCCGGTTTCCTCTATCCCAGCGCGTTCATTTACCAGCATGAGGAGATGATCCTCACCGTGGGCACGGTGACTTCGCTTATAATCGGGGACGTATACCATTGGGGCAGCCTGATGGGCGGCGCGCTGCTGGCCGCGGCACCCCCGGTGATCATCTACGCTTTTCTGATGGACTACTACGTGTCCGGCCTCACCGCCGGGGCCACCAAGGGATAGGTGCCACGGCCCGGCGGCCGCAAGACCGGGGAGAGCGCCATCGCTGACAGGTCCGCGCGAGTTTCCCCGGAGACTCCTGCGGGCCTTTTTTTCTTCCTGCCGCGCGGACCGTTTTGTATAATATTGTATAGGCGATAACGAATCGGTCCCCGTGTTCGGGGAGGAGGTTGCCCCATGAAAAGACTGCTCCTTGTGACCGTTCAATTCTTCTTTCCCCTGGGCAGGGGGAGAAGGCTGGACGTGCTGGGATATCTGCTGGTGTTCCTGCTGCTGTTCTTCCCCTTGGGTGGCTGGAAGCTGATCACCAGCGAGATCAGCGCCATGGACGACGAGCGGGTGTACGGCGAGGTCTACGACGTTCCGGGCTTCCGGTGGGCCATGGTGAGGAACCGCTACGGCGTGCGCACGGCGGAAATACAACTGAGGCGCTTCGAAAACTGCCTGATGCGCTACCGGGGCCAGGTCACGGAGGTCACCAACCAATCCACCTGGTGGAGTTCCTGGAAGGATCAGGTGCTGGTGGAATACACCCCGCCGGAGGGCGTTGAGTCCACAGGCGTGCTCTGCCCCGAGGGAACGATCTTCTACATCCACCGCGATGAGCTGGACGATTTTCCCGAGCGGTTCCAGCAGCGGCAGCAGTTCGAGGAGCAGCTGCTGCAGGAGGTTTCCGCGGTGCTGGATGAGAAGCAGTCGGGCGAGGAATTCCAGGTGGAGGATTTCTTCACCTGGGTGGAGGTGGTGAATCCGGCAGGCGTGCGCAATTTCGGCTACCGGATATCGTTTCTGGATGTCTGTGGCATCGAATCCCTGGGCACGGCTCAGGAAATCGGCCAAACGTCCAGGGGAGCCCTGTTCGAGTACACCCCCGATGAAGGGCGAGGGTTTGTGGGGGTCGGCATTCCCTGCCCCGCCAACACCTTGTTTTTCCTGGAAGGGAGCGAATCCGTAGGTGGACTCGCACCCCAGCCGCCCCGCGCCTGAGCTTTCAGTCTACGGCCGAATGGTTGGCGCGGACGGCCTGTATCTCCGGCGCACAAGCCCGCATGCCCGCCTCCCTGTCCGCCCGGACAATTCCCTGCTTCACGAACAAAAGCTGCATATCCGGCGTTACTATATTGTTCGGCCCTCTCAGATTGTCATTGTTTGGGCTTCTCATGTTGCCGGGCTTTTCGAATTTGCGGGCCGCCGGATGTGAGCGCTGGCCAGGGAATGCCCGCGCGTCGCGGAATTCAATCGGACTCGGCGCCTCACAGGAAGGCCATGCGCCTTGCCGCCGGCCGGCCGGCTGTTTGACCGCGCTGGCGGGAGCGTTTTCATACGGGTTCCTGACGCCCGATCGTCAATTTCAGGTTGTCCGAATCACAAAAATTGCCGCATCCGGGAAGGCGCTTCCGCTGAGATGACAAGTCCCATTGCCCTCGCATACGAGCATTTTCTGGTGCCGTCCCTGGACCGGTACCCCATGTCCCACGCGGCCTATCTGGCGGCGCTGGCCAAGAACCGGGTAATGGTGACGTGGTTTTCCGGCTCCCGCGAATGGGCCAAGGACGTGCATCTGCTGTCCGCCATATTTCATACGGACACGGGACAATGGGAACCCATCACCGACCTGGTGTCCGAGGTGGGCTACTCGGTGGGCAATTCCGTGGCGGAAAGGGACGCCCTGGGGAACATCCATACCTGGTATGTGCGTACCAAAGGTTACTGGCATGATGGTGAAATAGTCCACATGGTCTGGCGCGACCTGAAGGGGGGCTTTACCTCAAAGGACGTGCTGCCTCTGGCGCAGGGCTGGCTGATCCGCGGCCGCCCCATCTTCCGGGGTGGCGTGATGCATCTGCCGGTCTACAACGAGAAGAGCACCGTCAGCGCCGTCTGGGTGCAGGACCTCAGCCAAAAGGAGGGCACATTGATGGAGACGATGGACGCGGAGGGAGGGTTGATCCATCCCACCCTGGTGGATATCGGAAAATCTGAGTTCCGTTGCTTCCTGCGCAATCCCCGCCCTCCGAACCGGATTCACTTCGCCTATTCCATGGACAGAGGCGCCACCTGGTCCCGCCCCTACCCCACCGCGCTGCCCAATCCGAACTCCGGGATTGACGTGGCGCGCATCTCCGGGGAACGGCTGATCTGCGCCTACAACGATTCGGAGAAGCACCGCTACCCGCTCAGCCTGGCGGTGTCGGACAATGGAGGGCGGGACTGGGAAAAGATCGGCGATCTGGAAAGGGAGCAGGGCGAGTTTTCCTACCCCACCCTGCTGTTTGCCGGCAACACCCTGTACATGGCCTACACTTACAAACGCGAGGCGATCAAGTTCATCGTCATTGATTCCGGAGCGCTTTAGATTATGGCCGGCCGCGAGCTGTTGACCATTGACAAAATTCCAGTGCGGCTCTCGTTGAGCCGGCTGAGTTCCGACGCCTGCCTGACGTACTCGGGCCGGCACTATTTCTCCGCGCTGGAAAAACATCCCCTCCGCCATCCGCTCATTCATCAGATAGACAGCAACCCGGATTGCCAGGCCCTGGCCATCACCGCGGACAACATCCCCATGGCCCATTGCTTCTTCCATTACCGGGTCAACACGGAAGAGAAAAAATACGTGGTGCTGCACAACTTCATGGTGGCCCCTTGCATGCGGCGCAGGGGGCTGGGCAGCCTGCTCGCCTTGTATTTTCTGAAAGCCCTGCTCACGCCGAAATTGCAACACCTGGTGGTGGAGGTCGAATTTCCCCGCCCGGAAGGCGAGCCCAACTTTGCCTCTTCCATCCTGGGCGAGTTGATCGCGGCGAAAACCTTCGCGGTGGGAGGGATGGAAATCCCCGCGCTGCTGAGGCGGGTCGCCGAGGAGGAAAAATCCCTCAGCCGGCGCATCCTGACCAACCTCATCACAAAGCCGGAGTTCCGCGCCCGGCTGGCGCAGCAAGGCTGCTACATCGGAGCCGCCTCAGACAACAATGTGTTCTTTGACGGTATCTCAAATCTCGCCTGGCCGCCCTATGCGGTGGTGCAGTCCATTCACACGGACTTTCACACGGAGATCGAAACCAAGGTGAACCATTTCGATTTTCTGGTGCTCGATGCCAGGGTGCTGAAAAACCACCCCCAACTGCTCGACAAGTTGTCCAGGGAAAAGACCGAACTGCCCCTGGTGATCGTGGGCGGCGAGGCGCCCCCGGAGAATCGCTCCGTGCTGCTGACCACAGAACTCCCCGAGCTGATGACCGCGCTCGATCCCTATCTGGCGCCCTACGACCCGGCACTAAGCCAGACGGGCATCAGTGCCGTTGAAAAGGACCTGCTGCACCTGCCGGAGAGAGGCTCGCTGGCCTCCCACAAAAACCGCCATCGCAACCGGCGCATCTTCATCGTGGCTTCGGGCCCTTCCCTGGCCGAGGTGGACCCGGAACCGTTCAGGAACGAGCTCACCATCACCATCAACGATGCGCTGACCAAGTTTCCTCGTACCCGCTACGCGGCGATCATGGATTCCCGCAAACTGCACGAGCTCCATGCCGAGCTGCTCAACGTGGAAGCCGTGTTCACCCTGAAGGGAAACTCCTACGGAATCGAGATTGATCTGTTGGGCACCGAAGGATTCAGCACCGATCTGGAAGCAGGCATTTATTCCGGCTACACCACCGCGTATTTCACGCTGCAACTTGCTCTGTACATGGGCAGCCGCGAAATCTACTACCTGGGCCTTGACCTGGGCAACACCGCACAGCGCAGCCACTTCTTCGGCAGCAGGTCCCTGCAGGACCGGGACCGGCCGGAGGTGTACGCAAAAATGCGGCAGTCCTTCGAGCGCATCGCCGAAACCGCCGGCAAGATGGGTGCGCACATCTACAATTGCTCTCCGGTCTCCGAACTGAAGTGCTTTCCCTACCGCTCGGTGGAGGAAGCCCTTTCCGAACCCCAGGGCCGCTCCCGAGTCTCGGGCGGGCCCATCCAGAGATAGTGCCCCGGCCCGGCGGCACTCACCGCGAATTCCGGAAAGAATACCCCCAGGATAAGCGCTGAACAATAGCCTGGAGCAAACAGAGATAGAGGCTGGGCGCGGCCGCGCGGCCATGCCCTCTTAGGCGGGTCTGCTAGCCGCCGCGCAACCAGCGGCGGAAGTGGGTCATCACGATGTCCCTTTTCAGGGGCGCGACTTTTTCCAGAATCAGGTTGATGTCGGCCGGCGCGACCCCGGAGGATTCCAAGGTCTGTTGCAGGTGTCCGGCGACGGCGCCAAACTGCTCGTCGGTGATGAAAAATTCCTTGTGAGCCTGGTACATATTGCGGCCCTCATACCGCCTGGGCCCGCCCAGCAACTGGGAAATAAACAGCGCCTGATGACGCTTCAGGCGCTTCATGTTCATGCCCTGGAACGTGGGCGCCAGGGTGGGGTCGGCCAACACACGCTTGTAAAACTCATCCACCACCGTCTTGATGGTGGATTTTCCGCCCAACTCCTCATACAGGTTCCGGGCCGCTTCCGGCGCTGCCGCTTCCTCCTCCGCCGAGACCACCTGTTCCTTAAGGGAGCCCACCGTGGTCATGATGACGCCCACGTCCTCCTCGCCCACGCCCAGAGTCTCCAGGGTGGCCTGCAGGTGCCCGCCCACCGCGTCGAACTGGCTCGGGGTGATGTTCAGGCCGGCATGGGCCGCGGCCA
>CBDUSX010000169.1:0-6529 GCA_965369935.1 uncultured bacterium | reverse complement strand
CGCTTGAGGCGTCTTTGCAGGGCCGAACGCGTCAGCCCCAGCATTTCCGAGGCGATGATCTGGTTGCCTCCCGCGCGTTTCATTGCTTCGCGGATCAGCAGTTTCTCGGACTCCTGCAAGGTCGGAAAAGGGCCTGCGGCGCTCAGGCTCAGGCCGAAGCCGTCCGCGGAAGGGGCCTGTGCGGCGTCCTTTCCGGCCCCGGCCTGCCGCCCTTCGGAGATGGCCTGGCGGAAGCTGCGCGTGGAAAGCGTGCCGCCGGTGTGCTGGGCCACTGCGTCGAACACCATGCCCTGCAATTCCCGGACGTTGCCCGGGAAGTGGTAAGTGGACAACAGCGTGACCAGTTCCGGGGGCGCGCTGGGCACCTTTTTGTCCAGGCCGGCGGCGGCTTCCTTGATCATCTGCTCCAGCAGGAAGCCCAGGTCGTCCATCCGGTCGCGCAGGGGGGGGATGTGCAGGTGATGGGTGTTGAGGCGGTAGTACAGATCCTTGCGGAAGCGCCCGTCCTCCTGCAATTCCAGCAGATCGTGATGGGTGGCCACGACGATGCGCGCGTCGGAGCGCCTGGGCGCGTCGGAGCCGAGCGGAAAATACTCGGATTCCTGCAGGAGCCGCAGCAGCTTGATCTGGGAGGCGATTTCCAGGTCGCCGATTTCGTCCAGGAACAGGGTGCCCCCGGTGGCGCGCTCGATCAACCCCGGCCGTTTCTGCTCCGCGCCGGTGAACGCCCCTTTTTCGTGGCCGAACAGGGTATCGGTGAACAGGTTGTCGTCCAGGCCGGCGGCATTGACGGAGATGAATTCGCCCCTTCGCTCGCTCAGGGAGTGGATGCACTCTGCCACCAGCTCCTTTCCCACGCCCGTCTCGCCGTTGATCAGGATGGGCCGCGCCGTGGGCGCCACCATCTCGATGTATTGGAAGATGGCGTGCATGGCCGCGTTGCCGGTGACGATTTTGGCGAACCGCTCCGGCTGCTTGAGCGGCTTTGACAGCATGAGTTGGCCCAGGGAGGACAGCTCGCGCTTCATCTCCCGGATTTCGAGCGCCTGCCGGACGCTGGAAACGAACCGGGCCGGCTCCACCGGCTTGACGATATAATCCGAAGCCCCTTTCCGGATGCAATGCACCGCCGCGTCCGTCTCCGAGGTGCCGGTGAGGATGATGACCGGGATTTCGGGATAGTCGCTGGCGATCTGGTCCAGCAATACGTCACCGGCCAGATAGGGCATGGTCAGGTCGAGCACCAACGCCCCCACTTCCTGCTTCGCCAGCAGCGGCATCACCTGGCGGCTGTCCTGCAGCGTGAGTACGTTGGTGATCCCGGCGGACATCAAGGTCAGCCGGATGCTGTCCAGAATATCGGTCTGATCGTCCACCACCAACACGGGTGTGGTGGGATATTGATTAAGGTTGTTTTGCGAAGGTGGCATGCCTTGTCCCATGCAGGTTGTCCGGTTTGCAGGATGCGTCCTGGCGCGTCCGGCAGGTTCAGGGCCCATCCAGCGCCGGCAGCAGGATGGTGGCCGTCGTGCCCCGGCCCAAGGTGGAGTCGAATTCCAGGGAGCCCCCGTGCTGCTTGACGATTCCGAAGGAGACCGAAAGCCCCAGCCCGGTTCCGCCTTCATCGCCCCTGGTGGTGAAGAACGGATCCATGATCTTGTTCAGGTTCTGCTCCGGGATGCCCTCCCCCTCATCGCTGACGCGCACCAAAACGTGGCCGTCGTGGTGGACCGTGGCGACCGAGATTCCACTGGCGCGGCTGGAAACGGCCTGACACGCGTTGTTGATCAGATTGATCACCACCTGCTCGATTTCCTGGAAGTCTCCCTCGAACATGGGAATATCCCTGCCGTACTCCACGGAAAAGCTGTCGGTGAATCTGTCAATCTGGCCTTCCAGCAGGGAGACGGCGAATTCCACCACGTCGTTGATGGCAATGGGGCCCAGATTCCGGCCCTCGTTCAGGCGTCCGAAATTTCTCAGGTTCTCCACGATATGCTTCACGCGTTCCGAGCCGCCCGCAATGCCGGATAGCAGGCGCGGGATCTCCTCTTTGGCGTTCTTAATGGGAAGATTCGCCAGGGTAAAGGCGCCGTGCCGGGCTTCGTGATCTTCCAGGATGGGCAGCACGTCCTCCCAGATTTTCGTCAGCAAGGGCACGTTCAGCATGATGGAAGTGTTGGGGTTGTTGATCTCGTGCGCCACGCCGGCCACCAGCAGGCCCAGAGAGGCCATCTTGTCCGCATGAATCAGTTGCAACTGCTGGCGCTTGATCTGATCCTCGTTGCGCTTGCGCTCGGTGATGTCCTCCGACCAGCCCACCACGCCGGCGATTTTGCCCTGCCCGTCGAACAAGGGAAACTTCGTCATGCTGCGAATCCGTTCCTCGCCGCTGGGCAGCAGCACCTCGTATTCGGGCACCTCGACGCGCTCTCCGCTTTGCAATACCTGCCTGTCCACGGGCACCATCCGCCCCAGGCTCTTGTCCTTGATCAGCCCTGGGGTGTCCTCGGCCGGCTGGTCCACGTACTGTTCCACGCTCCAGTTGTGCGCTTCCGCCATCGCCGCGTTGACCATCTGGTAGCGCCCCTCGGTGTTCCGCACGGTAATCCAGTGGGGAAAGGAATCTATGATGCTCCGCAGCAGCCGCTCGCTGACCCGCACCCGCTCCTGGGCCCGCTTCCGTTCCGTAATGTCCTCCCGCACCCCCACCAGGCCCACGATGCTTCCCCGCTCGCCGTACAGGGGGGCTTTCAGGGTTTGCCGCCAGCGCACCTCTCCATCGGGATAGGTGAGCGTTTCCTCGGGGATATGAATCGTTTCGCCCTTTTCCATCACCCGGCGGTCGGTTTCTCTTGCGCGGCTCACTTCTTCTTCCGTGCCTATGCCCATCTCGTCGAACCGCTTCGAGATCAGCACATTATTTTTGTCCTTCAGATACACGGACAGGGCGTTGTTGGCCAAGATGAATCTGCCTTCGAGGTCCTTGACGTACACGGCGATCGGTATGGTGTCGAAAACCGTCTGCAACAGGCGCTCGCTGGCACGCACCCGTTCTTCGGCCAATACGCGCTCGGTGATGTCCTCGCTGAAGCCCACCACCCCGATGATTTTTCCTGCCTGGTCAATCAGGGGTTTCTTGAAGACCCTGCGGTATTGCTCGCTGCCGTCTGCGAGTTGGATGGCCTTTTTGCCGATTTCCAACGGCTGGCCCGTCTCAATGACCTGCCTGTCTTCCGCCATGAATTTTTGCTTGGTTTCCTCGGTCAGATGGCTCAACTCCCCGGTGCGCTTTCCGACCCCTTCCTCCGGTGTCCAGTCCGCCCCTTCGGCCACCGCGGCATTCATCATCACGTATTCGCCGGCCAGGTTCTTCACGTAGAGATGATGGGGGAATGAATCGAATACGGTCTGCAAAAGTTGCTGGCTGTTGCGCGAAGCTTCTTCGGCCTGCCTGCGCGCGGTGACGTCCCTGCGGATGCCCACGGTGCCGCCGTCACTGGTGCGGTTTTCCTCGATCTCAATCCACCGCCCGTCCGCCAGCTTGGCTTCCAGCAAGCCCTTTGGATCGCGGAAATACTCCAGACGCCTCTGAATCCACTCTTCGCCCTTGTGTTGGTCGGCGGAGAAAATCCCACGCTTCACGCCTTCGCGCAGCAATTGCTCGAATTTGGCGCCTGGCACGAATAGGTCAGCGGTCTGTGGGTATATTTCCGAATACTTGCTGTTGCAGAGCACCAGCCGTTCATCCGCATCGAACAGCGCGAATCCTTCGCTCATTGCCTCGAGGGCGGCGGCGAGCTGCTGTTGAGCGACTTCCAGCTTCTCCTTGGCCTGCCCGGACTCCCGGGTGCGCTCGATTACCCGGAGTTCAAGCTCGATGTTCAGCTGGTTGATTTCATCTTCGGCGAGCTTGCGTTCGGTGATGTCCGTGTCGGTGCCGGTAATGCGCAAGGGCTTGCCGTCGCCGTCCCGGATCACCGTGCCGCGGGAGTGAAACCAGAGCATGCCTCCGTCCTTGCAGAGCATCCGGTACTCGACTTTGAATTCCTCCCGTTGCCCGGAAAGTATGTCTTGCTCTTCCCCGATCAGGCGTTCCTTGTCCTCCGGGAGCGCATGCTCGCGCCAGCCGTCCACGTGGTTCCGGATTTCATCGTCCCCATAGCCGAGCATCGCCTTCAGGTTGGGCGCGATGTACAGCGCTCCCGTCTCCAAGTCCCAGTCCCAGACGCCCACCCGGCCCGCCTCGACCGCCAGGCTGTAGCGCGCTTCGGCTTCCCGCAGGGCGTTGAGGGTCCTGCTGCGTTCCACGGCGTAGCGGATGGAATGTTCCAGCAGTTGGGGGGCCAATTGATCCTTGGCGAGGAAGTCCGCCGCCCCACAGTCCAGCGCCTCCATGTCCACCTCCAGGGAGCCGTGTCCGGTGAGCAGAATCATGGGGGCGGTGCAGCCGAGCCGGATGGCCTGCCGGATCAGCTCGGTTCCGCTGGCCTCGGCGAGCATGTAATCCACCATGCACACGTCGTGGGCGCCGGCTGCCAGGGCCGCAAGCGCCTCATCGAAGCCCGGCGCCCAGTCCGCCTGGTAGGTCGTGGATTTTATTTTCGCCAAGTGCTTGCCGACAACGATGAACTCCTGCTCGTCATCGTCCACGACCAGCACCTGCAACGGATCACCTTTCGTCGGTTTCATCTATCTTCGAGGGCAGCATGGAGGTTTGGAACCAGTAGATTTCAATCTGCTCCACCGTCCGCAACAGTTCGGACAGGGAGACAAGCTTGACGATGTAGGAAGCAGAATTTTGATACTAGCCCAATCCGCCGCAGTCCGCCATGCGCTGCCGCCCGCGTACACGCCCGGCGGAGAGTCCCGTTTCCCGGAGCGCCGGTTGCGTTTTCAACTCCAGCCGCGCAGACTGCGGGAATCCAGGCACGAAAAATTCAAACGCTGGGGCGCCGATCCATGCAGGTTTGCGGCACCCCGGGCAGATCGGCTGAACACGGGAGGGCAGGCGCGATGGGTGAATCCAGTTTGCATGAGGACCTGATCGTCTTCGACGGCCTGGTCATCGCCGCCTGGAGCCGCGACGTGTTCGAAGATATGCGCCGCGGGGGCATCACGGCGGCCAACTGCACCTGCTCGGTGTGGGAAGGATTCCGGGCCACCATGGACAATATCGCCGCTTGGAAGGGCTATTTCCGCGACCATGGAGACCTGCTCTTGCAGGTGCGCACGGCGGAGGACGTGCGGCGCGCCAAACGGGAGCACAAGACCGGGATCGTGCTGGGCTTCCAGAACGTCTCCGCCTTCGAAGATCAACTGGGCCACGTGCAGTTGTTCAAGGAGCTGGGGGTGGGCATCGTCCAGATGGCCTACAACACCCAGAATCTTGTTGGCACGGGTTGCTACGAGTCCAGGGACGGCGGGCTTTCCGACTTCGGGCGGGAAGTCGTGGCGGAGATGAACCGCGTTGGCATCATGTGCGACCTGTCCCACGTGGGGCCCCTCACCTCAACCGAAGTGATCGAGGCTTCGGCCAGCCCGGTGTGCTATTCCCACTGCCTGCCCGCCGGGCTGAAGGAACACCCCCGCAACAAGAGCGACGAGCAGCTCAGGTTCATCGCCGAGCGCGGCGGCTTCATCGGCGTGACCATGTTCCCTGCGTTTCTGAAAAAAGGGACGGACGCCACGGTGGCCGACTACGTGGAGGCCATTGATTACGTGGTCAACCTCGCCGGGGAGGATTGCGTCGGCATTGGCACCGACTCTACCCAGGGCTACGGGCCGGATTTTTTCGAGTGGCTCACCCATGATAAGGGCTATGCCCGCGAACTGACCCGCTTCGGCGACATCGTGAATCCCGAGGGCCTGCGCAAGCTGGGGGAATTCCCCAACCTCACCGCCGCCATGGAGCAGGCCGGCTGGCCGGAGGGTAAAATACGCAAGATCATGGGGGGGAACTGGCTGCGCGTGCTCGCCGAAGTGTGGGGGGAATAGCCATGGCCGCGCCCGAGGTGCCGATATTGGTGGATGCGGAGACGGGGGTCTGGAGCACCGACGGGATGCCCATGCTCTACCTGCCGCGCCACTTCTTCGTCAACAACCACCTGGCAGTCGAGGCCGCTCTGGGCCGGGAGGCCTATGCGCGTCTGCTCTATGAGGCGGGGGTCACTTCCGCCCATCAATGGTGCGAGCAGGAGGCGCGCAAGCACGGGCTGGGCGGCTTCGAGGTGTTTCACCATTATATGCGCCGCATCTCCCAGCGCGGCTGGGGCAGGTTCACGCCCGAAAGCCTGGACGAGCAGACCGGTGCGGCGCTGTTGCGTGTGGAGCATTCCGCCTTCGTGTACCAACTCGGCGCGGAGGCGGGCGGCAAGGTGTGCTATATGTACGCCGGCTGGTTCCCCGGCGCCCTCACCTGGGCGGGGCGCGACCTGGGCCGCGAGCTTGTCCTCACCTCCCGCGAGATCAGTTGCGCGGCGGAAGAAGGACAGTCGAGCTGCCTGTTCGAAATCACGCCCGCCTGAAC
>CBDUSX010000168.1:0-6543 GCA_965369935.1 uncultured bacterium | reverse complement strand
AAAAATCCCACGGCCAGGGGCAATAGCAGGGGAAACCTTGCCTTTAGGAAACTGAAGGAAACGCGGCATGGCAGGCACGAATTCACAATCGGGCCAAGACACCTCGGCAAGAAGGAACCCCGCGGGCAAGGGAGGCACCGTGCATGGGGAGCTTCTGGAGCAGATGGTCAGGGACGGGGCTGAAGTCTTTGAGACCCTCTACGAGGTGACGCTGCACGAGGCGCACAACTTCATCCGCTTTTACACTTGGGGCGACGAGGGATGCTGCCTTCTGCCCGGGGCCGTGCGGGCCACCCTGCTGGATACCTCCCCCCGCTCCCTCGCCCTGCGGCCCGGCGACGTGCTGATTTTCGAGGAGCGCAAAAGTCCGCTCACCGGAAAGGAAGAGGATGCCGATCCCAGCCACCGCCATGCGGTGCGGCTGGTCGAGGTCTCCGAAGTGAAGGACGAATTGCTCAAAGCCTTGGTGCTGGACGTGGCTTGGCATGCGGAAGACGCGTTGCCCTTTCCCTTGTGGGTCTCCTCGTTCGTTCAGGGCGGGGACGGACAGAAAGTATGGTCCGACATCAGCGTGGCCCGCGGAAACGTGGTGCTGGCCGATCACGGGCAAACGGTCCCGCGGAAGCACTTGGTGCCTCCGCGGGTTCCTTCCGAGGGACTCTACCGGCCTTACCTGGAACACCGGAACCTCACCTTTATGGCGCCCTACGATCACGAGCAGGCCCGTAGCACATCCGCGGCGGAGGCCCTGGTGCAAAAGCCCGGCGAAGCCCTGCCCGCGCTGCTGCTGTTTGAAGGCTCCGATGAGGAGGGCGCTCAAGGCGGGAACTCGCAGGGCGGGCAGCCTGACGGTTCCAAGGACGGCGCCAAGTGGGAGCCCCAGCGCGAGTTGCTCAACAGCGGGCGGTTCAAAAAGGAATTCGTGGTGGAAATGGAAACCGACGGCCGGGCCGCCATCCGCTTCGGGGATGACGTGCTGGGACAAAGCCCCCCGGAAGAAACCGAATTGAAGGCTGCATACCGCATCGGCAACGGTCCGGCGGGAAACGTCGGCGCGGACACCATAGTTCACGTGGTCTCCCCTCCCGAGGGCATTTCCGGTGTGTATGCCTACATTGCCGATGTGTACAACCCCCTGCCGGCCCGGGGAGGCAGGGCCCCTGAATCCAGTGAGCAGGTGCGGCTCTTCGCGCCCCAGGCCTTTCGCACCCAGATGCGCGCGGTGACCGAGCAGGATTACGCGGAGATTGCCCAGCGGCACCCCGAGGTGCAAAAGGCGGTGGCCCGGCTCCGCTGGACGGGCAGCTGGCACACAGCTGTGGTTTCGGTGGACC
The DNA here is from genome assembly GCA_965369935.1 of uncultured bacterium. Classification (GTDB taxonomy): domain Bacteria; phylum SAR324; class SAR324; order SAR324; family JACQKK01; genus JAPUIH01. The sequence goes on along the minus strand of CBDUSX010000168.1, from coordinate 5,209 downwards.
GCAAGGAGGGACGGCGCGTGAACGCCACCTTCCAGCAGGAATTGAGCCGTTTCATCGAGGCCTTCCGGCTGGCCGGACACGACCTGGAGATCACGCCGCCGCGGTTCGTGGCCCTGGAGGTGGCGTTCACGGTCACGGTGGCGCCGGGGCACCTGCGCAACACCGTGAAATCCGCGTTGCAGGCCCTGTTCGGCAACACCTATCTACCCGACGGCCGGCAGGGGATGTTTCATCCGGACCGCTACACCTTCGGGCAGCCTGTTTATCTGAGCAAATTGGTGGCGGCGGCCATGCAACTGCCCGGCGTGCAATCGGTGGATTCGGAGCCGGCGGCGGCCATGCAACTGCCCGGCGTGCAATCGATGGATTCAGAGCCGGCGCCGTCCAAGCCCAACCTGTTCCGCCGCATGACCCGCAGGGACACCGGCGAATGGGAGGCGGGCGTCATCGCCATTGATGAGCTGGAAATAGCGCGGCTGGACAACGACCCCAACGCTCCGGAAAACGGCCGCATCGAGTTTTATATGAAGGGGGGCATGTGAATCCACCCGGCTCCGACAACCAGAACCACCAGCCCTTGGATGGACAGGAGGAGCAACCCGATTTCCTCCACTTCAACCATCCGGGAATGTCCAGGCTCCATTACCGCCTGGGGCGGCACGCCCAGTTCCTGCGCCGCATGATCTCCCGGCTGCATTCCCAGGAGATCATGGACCCGTCCGGCCTGCCGCGCCGCCCGCTGGAACAGCTCAGCACCAGCGATGTGGACGATCCCGCCATCGGGCTGCTGGACGCCTGGGCCATGGTATGCCACGTGCTGGCGTTCTATCAGGAGCGGATCGCCGCGGAAGGATACCTGCGGCCCGCCACCGAGCGGCGTTCCATCCTGGAGCTGGCGCGCTCCATCACCTACGAGCTCAATCCCGGAGTCTCCGCCAGCGCCTATCTGGCCTTTAAGGTGGATGAAGCCCCAGGCGCGCCGGGCAAAGCCACGGTGCCCCAAGGCACCATGGTGCTCAGCATCCCGGGACAGGGCGAAAAGCCGCAGACTTTTGAAACCGGCGAGGAAATCGAAGCCAGAGCCGAGTGGAACGCCATGCGGCCACAACTGTTTGGAGAGAAAGTCCAACTCCAGCGGGGCTCCAAACAATTGTACCTGAAAGGGGTGAAGACAGGCCTGCGGCTCGGAGATCCCATCCTGCTGGTGGATGCGGCGCGGGAGAGGTACCCCGGCAACGAGCAATGGGACCTGCGCATCCTGACCTCGGTGGAGCCCAACGCGCGGAAAAACCACACCCTGGTCACCTGGGAAGAGGAGCTGGGCGATCCGAGGGTGCCCGAATACGATTATTACAATCCCCCGAAAATATTCGCCCTGCGCCAGCGCACGTCGCTGTTCGGTTTTAATGCGCCCCCGTGGCATGAGGTGTCGGAGGAAGTGCAAAGAAAGGTGATCGAGGAAATCCCCAGGGGGATGACCAGCGTGGCGATATTTCCTGAATCTGACGACGGGCAGTTCGCCGTGGCGGGCGGGGTGGACGGCGCCGTTATCTATTGGAATCTCGCAGAAGGGGAAATCTGGAGCCTCCAGCACCATCACGAGGCCGTTAACTGCGTGGCCTATGTGCCGCACCCTTCGCAAAGCCTGCGGGCCGTATCGGGAGGCGAAGACGGCACTCTCAAATTGTGGGACATGGTCACCAGCGAGGTCCTCCATTCCATCCGCGCCGTGCGGGGAACCATACCGGTCTTGAGCCTGGCCGTCACTCCCAACGGGAGCGAGGTGCTGACGGGATACGGGGACGGCAGAATACGGCGCCGGAATGGCGAGGATCTCGCAAGGACAAGAACCATTCAATATCACGACGGCGCGGTCAGTGCGCTGGCTATTTCGGATTCCGGTGATTTGGCCGTGTCGGGCGGAGCTGACGGCCTCGTCAAGCTCTGGCGGTTCCCCGACGAGTTCGGCAAAACGCCTCACACATACCGGGACGACGAGAGGGCAGAGGGGAACAGCCATCAGGAAGAAGTGACCTGCGTCGCTTTTGCGATGGGAGTGGGTGAGCAAGGAGTCATCATATCGGGTAGCGCCGACAAAACCCTGAAGGTCTGGAACGTCCACCCGGACAAGCGCGGCTGGCCGCCCATCGTCTACGATGGCCACATTGATACGATCAACGCCGTGACGACCGTCTCCGACGGAATTGATCACTACGCCCTTTCCGCCGGGGCAGAGGGCAGTATCCACCTCTGGAAATTGGATGACATCTGGGGCGATGAAGGCGTGCTGGATGCGGACCAGGTAGTCGAATTAACCCAGGCGCGCCGGTCGTACTACGGCCATACGGATCAGGTCAACGACGTGGTCTCTGTCGTGACCGAAAATCAACACCAGGCGGTCTCCGTTGGCGCCGACCGGCGGCTGGTGCGCTGGGAATGGGACGTGGATCAGCACCCGGGGAAGGAAATAGCCTTCTTCCGCAGAAGCAGTTCCCTGGAAGAGGTGTCCGACTGGCCGAATTTTTTTATCAGTTCCTTCCAGCTGGACCTGGAAACCACCTTCCCCAAGGTGCTGAAGCAAAGCTGGGTCGCACTGATGGGCAAGCTTTATAAAGACCGCGGGGTTATCGAAGATTATAGAGAATTGTACCGGGCGGAGAGCGTGTCCATCGTCCAGCGCTCCGACTACACCCTCTCGGGCCGCATCACCCGCATCGGCACCGATACCAGGGAAAACCAACGGGGGTACGATCTGCGCACCACGGTGGTGTTCGCCCAGAACGAACAACTGGAAATGGCACATGTGGACGAGCCGCTTCCGGACCCGCTGAAGGGCGAGGAAATCCACCTGGAGCGCTACGTGCCGGGGCTGGACGGGGACAGGAAGATTGTGTTTTCCGGCAGGCGGGCGCGCGCCAGGGTGGCCCGGGAAGCCGGAGAACTGGAGCTGACCGCGGCGGGAGATACAGGACGCACCGGCTTGCTGCCGGAGAGCGAGCCGATGCTGCTGTCCCCGCCTGAGGACACGCCGGGAGGGCGGGTGCGCTGGCACCTGTTGCAACAGACCGGATTCGAAGGGTTCGTGACGGCGGACGGGGAGCAGATCGCACTCATCCCGTCCCGGGAGGAGGATCCTCTTGTCAGCGAGGTCGCCCATCTCGCAGGTGTGAAATCCGCCGGGGGCAAGACGGTGCTGATTCTGGGCGGGCCCCTGAAGGCGGCATTCGACCCTGCCACCCTCATCATTCACGGCAATGTCGTCCAGGCCACCCATGGGGAATCCATCGGCGAGGAAGTATTGGGCAGCGGCGAAAGCACCGTGCCCAACCAGGAATTCAGGCTCAAACGGCCGCCCCTGACTTATGTGCCGGCGGCGGGGGAAAGCGGCGGCGCTGCCGAGCTGGAAGTGCGGGTGAACGGAGTGCTGTGGAAGCGCCTGTCATCCTTGTTCGGCCTGCAGCATCAGTCGGAAAACTACATGGTGCGCCACGACAACGAGGCCAACGCCTTCGTCATATTCGGCGATGGGAAGAGCGGCGCCCGGCTGCCCACCGGTGTGGAAAACATCGTGGCCGCCTACCGCACCGGCATCGGCCTGGAGGGCTTGGTGGGCGCGGGCAGTCTGCAACTGCTGAAAACCAAGCCCCTGGGCATCCGCGGGGTGAGCAACCCCCTGCCGGCCAGCGGGGCGGCCGATCCGGAGAGCATGGAGCGGGCCCGCGTAAACGCGCCGCGCAAGGTGCTCACCCTGGACCGCACCGTTTCCCTGCAGGACTTCGAAAACTTCGCCCGCGGCTATGCCGGTATCGGCAAGGCCCAGGCGCGGGAGTTTTGGGACGGAGAAACCCGCCTCGTGCACATCACGGTCGCCGCGGTAAACGGGGGGGAGGTGCCCCCGGATTCGGCCCTTTCCGAAAACCTGCTCAAAGCCATCGCCGCAAAGCGCGAGACCACCCAGGAGGTGCGCATCGCCAGCTACCAGACCGTGTGGTTCGAATTGCAGGCCGGCGTCTCGGTGGATGCGCGCTACAAGACCGAGGTGGTGAAAGGCGAAGTGGAGGCGGCCCTGTGGGAGGCTTTTTCCTTTGACCGGCGCGAATTCGCCCAGCCGGTGACCGTGGCGGATGTGATCTCCGTGGTGCATGAGATCGCGGGCGTGGTGGCGGTGGACGTGAATGATTTGTACCCGAAGGACGATGATCCGGAACTGTATTCGAGCCTGCGGGCCAAGCCCGCACGCTGGGAAGCAGGGAGGATCGAGCCGGCCCAGTTGCTGTTGCTGAGCCGGGTCGTCATCCTGCCAAGCGAGGTGGACCATGAACACGCTTGAAACGGACCGTCTCTACGATCTGCTGCCGTCAGTGTACCGGCTCCGGGACCACCATGAGGGGGAACCGTTGCGCGCGCTGTTGCGCGTCATCGAGCGGGAGCTGCAGGCCCTGGAGCGGGATGTGGGCGGCCTGTACGAGAACTGGTTCATCGAAACCTGCTCTGAGTGGCTCGTCCCGTATATCGGCGATCTGCTGGGCGTGCGGGGCCTCCATCCCGGGGTACGGGGTATTTTCAGCCTGCGGGCCTTTATCGCCAACACACTGGCCTACCGGCGCCGCAAGGGAACCATCGGGGTGCTGGAACAACTGGCGCGGGACGTCACCGGCTGGCCGGCCCGCTCCGTGGAGTATCCCTGGCTGTTGGGCACCACGCAACACCTCAACCATCTGCGGCCGCACAACCACAGAACGCCCGATCTGCGGGACTTCGACGCGCTGGATCTGCACGACACCCCCTTCGACGGCATTGCGCACACCGCCGATGTGCGCCGGGTGGCCAGCGAACGCGGCAGGTTCAACATCCCCAACGTGGGGCTTCATATGTGGCGGCTGCAGAACTATGAAGTCATCGATTCCCCTGCACTTCCCGCTGATATCCCTGATCCCTCCGACCCGGACACGCGAGGGAAGAGTCCTCATACCTTTCACCCCCTGGGCTACCCCACGGTCTTGTTCACCAATCCGGAGACCGAAACCCGGATCACCCACCTGGCGGAGGAAATCAACGTGCCGGGGCCGATCCGCCGTACAGCGCTGGAGATTGACCTGAAGCGGTTTCAGGAACGGCATCAGGACACCGAATTCAGCGAGCTCTCCGAAAGCACGGAATATTACGGCCCGGAACGCAGCCTGGCTATCTACCTGAAGCAAGGAAAAGG
>CBDUSX010000167.1:0-6554 GCA_965369935.1 uncultured bacterium | reverse complement strand
TGCGCAACGGCTACATCGGCATTGAGGCCGCGCGCCGGGACTACGGCGTGGTGTTGGAAGAAGACAAGCTGGAGATAGACGGGCAGGCCACCCAGGCACTACGGAAAAAGGGGCGGACGAAAGAGCGTAAGAAGGGGCGCAGGGCATGCTGATCCGTTGAGATTTTGTGGATGACGAGAGGTTCGATTCACCGCCGAATTCGAGTCGTATCGGCGTGTACCTACCGCCTGCCGCAAATATCCTCCAGGGCCTCGCGCAGCTTTTCGAAACGGAAGCGGAAACCGTGGGCGGACGCCGCCGCCGGCTCCACCCGCTGTCCTTCCAGCACGATGGAGGCCATCTCCCCCAGGGCCAGTTTCAGCAGCGGCCCCGGCACGGGCAGCACGGCGGGGCGGCGCAGCACGCTGGCCAGGATGCGCGTGAACTCCCCGTTGCGCACCGGATTGGGCGCCACCGCGTTCACCGGGCCCTCGACGGCCCGGTTTTCCAGGGCGAACACGATCATTTCCACCAAGTCGGCGCGGTGAATCCAGCTCATCCACTGCCGCCCGCCGCCCACCGGGCCACCCAGCCCCAGGCGGAACACGGGCAGCAGGCGGGCCAGCGCCCCCCCGCCGCCGCCCAGCACCATTCCGATCCGCAAGGCCGCCCGCCTGGTGCCCGGCAGCTCGGCGGAAAACAGGGCCTGCTCCCAGTCCCGGCAGACCTCGGCCAGAAACCCGGTGCCGGGGGCGGCCTCCTCGCTGAGCACCTCGTTGCCCCGGTTGCCGTAGAAGCCCACGGCCGAAGCGGATAGGATCACCCCCGGCTTTTCCCCTGCCTTGCGCAGGGCTTCCAGCAGGCGCCGGGCGCCCAGCACGCGGGACTCGCGGATGCGCCGGCGCCGGCGGGCCGTCCAGCGGCCGTCCGCCACGCCCTCTCCCGCCAGGTGGATCAGCGCCTCCGCGCCGCTCAGGGCCTCGAGGGGCGGATCCCCCGGCGCGTTCCAGGTGTGACAGGCCACCCCTTCGGGCAGCAGGCTCCGCGCGCGGGTCACGTCGCGGGTCAGCACCGCCAGATCATGGCCGCCGGCCAGCAGCCTGTTCACCAGCGCCCGTCCTACGAATCCGGTGCCTCCCGTGAGCGCAATTTTCATGACGGTCTCCTCATCTCTCCACGCCCCTACTGTATATTCACGAAGCACCGATGCCCCTGCACCCCTCTTGCTTTGCGGGTATGCAGTGGGGACTTTGCCCCCACACCCCCACCAGGGGCCGATGGCCCCTGCACCCCGATGCATTTTATTGCGGGGGCTTGGGGTGGGCCGGCGCACCTGCTAAATTTCCAAGTCCACCGCCAGGGCCGAGTGATCCGAATAGCCCCGCTCCCGCACCGCGTGGTCGAAAGCCGCATGGCGCAGCGACGGCCCCAGGGCCGGGGAGAGAAAGGCATGGTCCAGGCGGAAGCCCCGCCCCTTGTGGCTGTACCAGGAGTATTCCCGCCCCTGTGGGTGCAGGTGGCGCCAGGCGTCCACCCAGCCCCCGGCCTCCAACGCCCCCATTTCCGCTTCGCAGGTGAACCGGAACCCGTTGCCGTCCGCGTGGTTGTGGCCCGTGTTGAAGTCCCCCAGCAGAACTCGCCGCGCCTTCCTCTCGCGGGCGGCCAGCTCCAGCAGGGCCAGCCAGTGGGGCTGCTTGGCCTTGAGGTTGGGCATGTGCACGCCGACGAGGAAGAACTCCTCGAAGCGTACGCTGAGCAGCCGCTCGGCGTCAAAGCGCAGCACCTTGCGCGGCGCGGCCCGGAAGGGCGCCCGGGCCGCGATCAGGACGGCGTTCCGCGCGGGCCGGCCATGGCTCACCGCCTGATGCGAGAAGCCGTCCGCCGCCAGCCGGGCCCGCAGCTCGGCCCCGGCCGCGTTGTTGCGGAATTCGGTCAGGGTCAGCACGTCCGCCCGATACTCCAGCAGGGATTCCAGCAGGGAGCTCAGGTGATGCGCCCCCCCGTGGCGAAGATTGAGCGTGACCAGCCGCATGGTGTTCCAGGTCGTTTCGCAGGTGGCATTGGCCGGCGTCTCCGCGGGAGGGGCCGCCCCTGACTGACGATATTCCGCCCGCCGTCCCGCCGATTCCATCCATCGCGCCGCCCGGCGCATTGAACCTTGCCCGGCCCACCATCCATAGTGCTTTTCTACCTTTTTTCCTAGGGCGGGCAATGGCCGGAAGAATGATGGGCCGCGCCCTTCGAGACACTCGCTACGCTCGTTCCTCAGGAACGCGGCTCTGCTTCTCCGCTCAGGCCACGGCCTGAGAAGCCCGATTCCCTGAGGAACCTGACCACTCAATAGTGGTCAGGTGTCTCGAAGGGTCGGGCTTGAGCCCAATTTGCAATCCTTGAGACCGCTTGTAATTACAAATACGATCTTTTTATGTAACCAATCCCGCACCGGCGCAGACTAAACAGGTGATCGCAAAAGTACAACGACTCAAGGTGGCAACATGCCGGACGGCGTTAGGATAGACCTGGATAAAATCCTGGGCAGGCTGATTCTCCTGTTCGTCGGAGCGTATGGGCTCTTTGTCGTGATGGACTTTCTGTTAGACCTCCGGGCCCCAAGCGCCGGGATTTCCCCGCCCGCAACCGGCGAAGCCGGGGAGCACCGCAACATCGCCCGGTAGGGAGCAACGGGAGGACGGTCAGTTTGTTCGCAGAGTCCGCGCCGCGTCCGCCCATGTGCCTGCGGCGGCGGGCAAATGGCATCAGAGCCGGGCAAGAGCAAACAATAGGGGGAAGAGAATATGCCGGAAGAAATTGAGGTGCCAATCACTCAGGGGGCAGACGGGCTGTGGCGCGTGAACCTTGCCAGGCATGGTTTCGTTCACCACTGGGAGGCGGAGCGTTCCGCCATGGAACTTATGCAGAGGGCGCGGGATGGAAATTTCTTTCAGCGGTTCAGAACAGCTTACCGGAGGCAAAAGGAAGAGGATGAGGGAACTCCAGCAGGAGATCCACTCCGGCATAGAAGACTACCTGAAGGACGCGGGGCGCAAGAGCCTGCGGCTGGACGAAATGTTCGCGTTGTTTCGGCCCGTGCTGCGCCACCTGGCGCCCGAGGTACGGAAAACCATCTGCCCTTTTCGGGAAATTCTCGATGAGGAATGAACCCTCGTTCCTTGCGGGCGGGCCGGAATGTCCCCTCGATTCAATGATGGGCCTCCCCTTTTCCATCATTGACCGGTCCGCCTGCTTTTATTGTTCGATTGTCGCCAAATTGCCGGAATTGCCGGCAGCAACACGCCGAATCTGACGGGAGTCTCGTTTGATGCACATGCACGCGCGTAAGTTGGAGCAACCCCCCGAAAGGGAGAAAGCTTCCGTGAAGCCGCTGGAAATCGCCAGAGCGTTTTTCGACCGCGCCTCGCACCTGATGAAGTACGACAGGCGCACCCAAACCATGCTGTGGACGCCGGCCCGCGAGATCAAGGTGGAGATCACCATCGAAACCGACGCGGGGGAAATCGGCACCTTCATCGGCTACCGCGTACAGCACGACAACGCCCGCGGCCCCATGAAAGGAGGGCTGCGTTACCATCCTTCTGTGAATTCCGAAGACGTGCAGTCCCTGGCTTCCCTGATGACCTGGAAGACCGCCGTGGTCAACATTCCCTTCGGGGGCGGCAAGGGGGGCGTGGCCTGTGACCCCAGCAAGCTGTCCATGCGCGAACTGGAAACCATCACCCGAAAATACGTGGACGGGCTTCACGAGGTCATCGGGCCGTACACCGATATCCCGGCGCCGGACGTGAATACCAACGCCCAGGTGATGGCCTGGATCATGGATCAATACTCCAAAACCAAGGGGTTCACCCCCGCCGTGGTGACCGGCAAGCCGGTGGAGCTCCACGGCTCCCTGGGCAGGGAAGCGGCCACCGGGCGCGGCGTGATCATCGCCATGCGGGAGTTGCTGGATCAATTGGGGCGGCAAGTGCAGGGCACCCGCGTGGCGGTGCAGGGTTTCGGCAACGTGGGCTCCCACGCCGCCCGGTTCGCGCAGGACTGCGGGGCGCGGGTGGTGGCGGTGAGCGACCAACTCGGTGCGGTGTACAACAAGGACGCCCTGGACGTGTACGCCCTGCTGGAGCACACGGGCGAAAAAGGCACGGTGGTGGGATTCCCCGGCGGCATCGCCCTCGATCGGGACAGCCTGCTCACCGTGGACTGCGACGTCCTCATCCCCGCCGCGCTGAGCAACGCCATCACGGCGGACAACATGGCCGGCATCCGGGCCGACGTGATCATCGAAGCCTCGAACTCACCGATCAGCGCGGAGGCGGACGCCTTCCTCAACGCCCAAGGCAAGACCATATTGCCGGACATCTACGCCAACACGGGGGGCGTCGTGGTTTCCTACTTCGAGTGGGCGCAAAACATCCAGCAGGTGCAGTGGACGGAAAAGCAGGTCAATAAGGCCCTGCGGGAAAAAATGATCGCGGCCTTCGCCGATCTGCTGGATTACCGGAAACGGCTGGACACCGACTTTCGGCTGGCCGCCTATGCCCTGGGCATGGAGCGGGTGCGCTCCGCCACCATTCAGCGCGGCGTGTTGTGAGCGCTCCGCCGGGGCGGGGGCTTCAGGTGTAGTTGACCGGGGTGCCGTGCCAGCCGGCCTCTTTCTTCGACCAGTACATCTCCCGCAGGCGGGTGGTGACAGGGCCCGGCACGCCGGATCCCACGGGCTTTCCATCGAGCTTGGTGACGGGCAGCACGCCGCCGGCGGTGCTGGAGATGAACACCTCCTCCGCGGCGCGCAGGGTATCCGCCGGGACTTCCCCCTGCTCCAGGGGAATGGCGCACTCCGCGCACAGTTCCATCACGGTCATGCGGGTGATGCCTTCCAGCACCCCCCGTGCGGGCGTGCGCACCTTGCCGTCCCTCACCGCGAACACGTTGAAGCCCGGTCCCTCGGTGACGTTTCCGGCGCCGTCCACCAGCACCGCCGTCTCTCCGCCCCGGTCATAGGCCTCGTAGAGTCCGCGCATCAGGTCGCCCCAATGAAAGTTCTTGATGGTGGGGTCCACCGATTCCGGGGGTATGCGCTGCACCGTGGAGATCACCAGATGCAAGCCCCGCTCGCGCTGCTCCTCGGTGGCGATCCAGATGAACGGCACGGTGAAGGCGAAGAAGCGGTTTGTCAGCTTGCGCGGATCGCGGGTGCCACCGGGCGGAACGCCGCGGGTGCAGCCCATTTCCACGTAGGCCTCCCTGAGCCCGGTCAGGCGGACGCATTCGCCCAGGATTTCACGGAGGCTCTCCCGGGAGTGGGGGAGGGTTAAGCGCAAACCGGCCACGCTGCGCTCGAAGCGCTGCAGATGGTCTTCCAGGCGGAAGAACCGCCCTCCCCAGACGTGCACCACGTCGTAGGTGACGTCCGAGCGGGTGAAACCCCAGTCGGTGATGGGGATGCGCGCCTCGGCGATGGGCACGTAGCTGCCTTCCATGAAGGCCGCCCCATCGGCATAGATGTTGTGCTCCGCCATGCTGCTCTATCTCCGTGGGTGTGGTCTCCGCCCCGCCGGATCGGGAGCTTCCGGGCGGGAGGAAAATCCGGTGGACCGGGAATGAAAGGCAAGATGTAGCGCAAAACGGCGTTTCAGGCGAGGTGAATCGAAATTCCGGCCGGCGGAGGCATATTCGGGAGTTGGCCTCTTGGAGTGATTTAACGTATATTCCCATCGATATATTGTTATTGTATGCAGTGCGGCGCCGGCTTCCACTCGTTGCGCCGTCAGTCTTTCCGCTGTGTGATCATGTTCGGACTGTTCAAGAAAATCCTGCCTGGTGGAAGCACGCGCAAGTGCTGGCGCTCCACCGACCGTTCCGACTGGGAGTTCCTGAACCGGGAGATTTACGGGCGCGTGGTTTCCGGTGCGAAATTTTGCATGGGCGTCATATCCTCCGGCGAGATCAGCGACGGCGGGCTCAAATACCGCATGAATCAGGACTTCCCCAACAGGGAGGTGAGAGATTTCGTCCGCCTCAAGTTCCTGCCCGACCACTTTGCGAAAATATTCGTCTCCGGCGGGGCCAAGTACGACCTGCCCAAGCACGGGCTGGTCAAGATCGGCGATTCCAAGCTGGGTTTGCCCGTCAACACCCTGATCGCGCCGGTCACGAGTTCCTTCGATCCGAAGCTCAAGGTGCTGGTGATTTTCGGCGGACAGTTCGTGGACAACCAGATGGCGGCCCGCATCGATGAACTGGAGGCCATCCTGGACAAGCCCGACCTGCGCCCCGGCGCGCGGCCCGTCGGGCACGGAAAGGGCGCGAAGAGCCGGGACGACTTGGTGGCCATGCTGGAGAAGGTGAACGTCAAGCGGCTGTTCGAACACGATCTGGGAGAACTGTCGCAGATCGTGAACGGCCTGGAAGATTTCAAGGACAAGCTGCCCAGTAAGCTCAAGCCCAGATATTGGGCCGTGGGCCAGTACGTGCTGAAGCAGCGCCTGTAGTTGGAAGCCGCCCCTCGCCGCACTCGATCTTACCGGCACACTCAATCTTACCGATAAGGCCCGCGCTCA
>CBDUSX010000166.1:0-6567 GCA_965369935.1 uncultured bacterium | reverse complement strand
ACGACCTGAAAACCCACAACCGGGCGGTCAGGAAATACCAAAAGCGGCCCCACCGCAAAAGACGTTCCTAGGCTCTGTCTTTGAGAACAATTTGTGGCGCCGCACCGTTCGAGACGCCCCCCTACGTGGGGCTCCTCAGGGATGCGGCTTTTATAAATCTTTGATAACTAAGGACTCCGCGTTGCTGAGGAGCGCGCGAAGCGCGCGTCTCGAAGTACGCGGATTCCGTTGCCGCTAACTACGGTTGGCAATACCATAGTCTCAGACACAGCCTAACAAAGGGGATGGCCCGTGGCCTTATTCACTTACCGTGCGCTGACTTCCTACGGCAAAACGGAAAAAGGCACCCTGGATGCCGCCTCCGCCAGCGAGGCCAAGGCGATCCTGCAGCAAAGACAGGTATTTCCCCTGGAAGTCAAGCCGTCCCGGCCCTTCAGCCTGGGGCTGAACATTCCCTACCTGTTCCACCGCGAGCCCAGGTTTTCGGTGCAGGGGCTGGCCTCCTTCACCCGGCAGTTCGCCACCCTGCTGGAAGCCACCATCCCCTACGATGCGTCCCTGGAGATGATCCTCCAGCAGAGCAGCGACCTGGGCCTTAAGTCCGTGCTTGCCGACGTGAAAGGGCGGGTGGTGGAAGGAGCCTACCTGGCCGACGCCTTTGCGCACTATCCGCGCTTCTTTCCGCCCATGGTGGTGAGCATGGTGCGCTCCGGGGAAGTCAGCGGCAACCTGTCCATGATCATGCACCGCCTGGCGGATTTTTACGACAACGCGAGCCGGCTGCGCACCAAGCTGGCCTCGGCCATGGTGTACCCCATCTTCATGATGCTGTTCGGCTTGGGGGTGGTGGCCTTCATGTTGACCTTCATCGTGCCCAGAATCACCCGGCTCTTCGACAACTTCGGCGTCGCCCTGCCCCTGCCCACGCGCATGCTGATCGCCATCAGCGAACTGATGACCGGATACTGGTGGCTGATCCTGCTGCTGGCCGCCGGAGGGGCCTGGGGCGCGGCCCGGTATCTGCGCAGCGAGCGGGGCCGCCTGTTCCGCGACAGGCTCGACCTGGCCGTCCCCTACTGGAACAGGCTGCGCCGCAAGATGATTCTGGAGCGCTTCTCGCAGACCCTGGCCACCATGCTCCAATCGGGCGTGGAACTGAAAGACGCCCTGCAGGTGTCCAGCGAGGTGCTGGACAACAAACTGTATCTCCAGGCGATGGAACGTGTTATTTTTGACGTGCAGAACAAGGGGTTGCCCCTGGCCGTGGCGTTGCGCCAGTCCGGAGAGTTCCCCGAGGACCTGTGCCAGATGATCGCCATCGGTGAGGAGACGGCGAACCTGGATGCCATGCTGGACAACGTGGCCAGGCGGCTTTCGCGGGAAGTGTCGGCGATGATGGACGGGGCCGCGGCCCTGCTGGAGCCGGTGATGATCCTGGCCATGGGCGTGGCGGTGGGATTTATCGTCCTTTCCATCCTGCTGCCCATGTTGCAACTGAATCAATTGGTAGGCTGACCATGAATGCCAGACCTTACTCCATCTCCGCACACTGTAGGCGCCTGCCTGGCTATACCTTCCTCGAAATTCTGGTGGTGCTGATCATCCTGGGGCTGATCGCCAGTATCGTCGGCGTGCAACTGTTCGGCGAGGTGGACAAGTCCATGGTGAAAACCACCAAAATTCAGATTAAATCCCTGGAAGCGGCCCTGGACCTGTACCGCCTGCACAACTCCTCCTACCCCACCGGTGAGCAGGGGCTGGCCGCGCTGCTTACCAGGCCGGAGTTGGGGCGCATCCCCAAGGATTGGCAGGGGCCTTACCTGAACGCCAACACCGTGCCTATGGACGGATGGAAGAACCCGTTTATCTATGAATCCGACGGCAAGACGTTCATCATCACCTCCCTGGGCGCGGATGAAACGGAAGGTGGAACCGACCTGGACGCGGACATATCCAACAAGAACCTGTAGCCCTCCAAGGCCGGCGGGGTTCACGTTCATTGAGCTGACGCTGGTGCTCACCCTGCTGGCGGTGGTGATGTTTCTGGCCGTTCCTACCTTTCAGACCCTGCTGCAAGACACGGTGGACAAGGAAATCGGGCGCCTTACCGGCGTGCTCCATCTGGTGCGCAGCGAGGCCATTCTGAGCCGCAAGTCCTTCCGGCTCGTGGTGGACATGAAAGAGGGGAGATACTCGGTGGAAGAGCGATCCCCCGCCGGCGGATACGTCACGCGCGAGGAGCCCAGGGCGTTCAGGCCCCACGATCTGCCCGACGGCTTCAAACTCAAGGGCATCATCATTTTCGGCAACCGCTTCGAGCGCCGCCGCGCTGACAAGGTGCCGGTGGTGATCAACGCCTCCGGTTTTATTGACCCCTTCAGCCTGCACTTCAAGGTGGACGGCAAGGACTGGACGCTGAAGGTGAGTGGATTTTCCCCGCGCATCAAGCTGGAAGAGGGGGATGTGGAATTCAGGCAAGAAGACCTGTAAGGCCGCCCGTGGGCCTCTCATCCGTCAGCCCGCCCGCCTGGGGCCGGGCGAGGGGGCGCGGCGGCGCGGGTTCACCCTGCTGGAGGTGCTGGTGGCGCTGGCCGTGCTGGCCGTGGTGCTGATGGCCCTGCACCAGAGCTACGGCTCCAACATCTACATCCACACCTTCAACCGCTCGCTGTGGAAAGCCATCCTTTACGCGCACAACGACCTGCTGCGCTTCGAGCGCCTCGCCCCGCCGCCCATTTCCGTGCATGACGGGGATTTCGAGGAAGACCATCCCATGGCCGGCTATCACTGGAAGCGGGAGATTACCGATGAGTCTCCTTTTCCCGGCGTGCGCGTGCGGAAAGTGCAACTGAAACTGAGCTGGCTGGAGGGCAGCACCACCCGCAGCTACGTGACGGAAATCTATGTCGTGCCCAAATAAGCCTAAGCCCGGGCGAGGGCCCCGAAGAGAGCCCCGGAGGGTGACACGGCGCGAGCCTGTCCGCCCCCCGGCCCGCCTTTCGGGACGCTCTCCGCGAACTCCGGGCGGCTTCTCCCTGTTGGAGTTGATGATCTCAATGGTGCTGCTGGGGATGATCCTGACCCTGCTCTACACCTCGTTCTTCCAGATTTCCGAAGGTACCACCAAGCTCAACGAGCAGCTCGCCGAGCAGCAGGAGGTGCGGCTGCTGTTGAACATGATCGTGGAGGACCTGCAGGGGGCGCAGTATTTCAGCCGCTTCGTGCAGGACGGCGGCGCCGCCTCCGGGCTGGTGGCCGACACGGATTTGGTGGGCGCCGAGGCGTTTTCCAGCCTTCGCTTTCACGCCAACGTCGGCGCACGCTTCCACCGTCAGGTGGAGCCGGAAGCCGATCCGGGCATGCATGAGCTGGCCTACTGGGTCGAGCCCGACGAGGACGACCGGGACGTGCTGGTGCTCATGCGGCGCGAGGATTTCTACCTGGACGACGACATGGACGAGGGGGGCATCACCGCGGAGCTCGTGAAGGGTGTGGAAGCCTTCCTGGTGGAATTTCTCCCCTTCGCCAACCGGGAGGCCGAGTTCGAGGACCAGTGGGAGGACAGCTGGGATTCCGCCGACAAGCCCGCCAGCGCGCGCATGCCCATGGCCATCCGCGTCACCCTGGCCCGGCGGGTGGGCACGGAGGGGCGCAGGCTGGAGGAAAAGCTGGAGATCAACCTGCAAACCGCGCTCAAGGTGGGCTCATGAAGCCCCATGCCCGGGCCGCGAGGCCCGCCGGGATTGCCCTGATGCTGTCCCTGGTCGTGGTGGTGCTGCTGACCGCCTTCATCTCGGAGTTTTTCTTCTCCACCGGGTTGGAGCTGCGCTCCATGCAGACCTTCAAGGACGCCACCCAGGCCCGCAACCTGGCCAAACTGGCTTTCAAGGCGGTACAGGTGGGGCTGCTGAACGACGAGGTGGAATTCTTCGCCACCCACCGCCTGCTGGAGGCGGCCTTGAACTCGGGGGGAGCGATCAATTGGCAGGAAGGGCTGCTGCTGGAACTGCGGATCGAACCCCAGGACGGCCTGTTCAATCTCAACGAGCTGCGCAATCTGCGGGACAACAGCGACAAGGATCGTGTGCGCTGGGAGATGTTCCGCAACACGCTCAAGGATATCTCCGTCCGCTCGGAAGATACGGCGCTGGACAAAGAGCCCCTGTCGGAATCCACCGTGGCGGACCTGTACGCCGCGCTGGTGGACTGGATAGACGGAGGCGGCAACGTGGATTATGTGGGGGCCTCGGGCGGCACCGGGGCGGAAGCGGCCACCTATCAGGTTGCCGATCCGGAAATCAGGATCAAGGACGGACAGCTGGACCGGCTCTCCGAAATCCGCCTGGTGCGGGGGGTGGTGGAAAGCGGAATACCCTGGGAAGACTGGCGGAGGAATTTCGCCGTGCTGGACAAATCCACCAAACTCGATCTGTATCCGGAGAAACTCAACGTCAATCTGGCCACCCACGAGGAGATCATAATTTTTCTGGAAAGACGCCGCTTCATAGCCGATCTGGAAGTCGCCGAGAACGACGACTCCCAGGAGAAACTCAACGCCTACGCCGACCGTGCAGAGGAAATCGCCGACCTGCTGGCCCCTGAAACCGGAAGCCGGGAGACCCTCGACGTGCTGTCCCTGGACAGGCTCATGAAAAGCCTGGGCGGCAGCATCAACTCCAAATTCGCCCGGAAGATCTTCTCGCTGAAAAACGAGTACTACCGCATCGGGCTCACCACCGCCATGAACGAGGTGGATGCGCACCTGGAAGCCCTGGTGCGCGTATCCCGCGACGCCGCCCGGGTGGGCAACTCGGCGCAGGTGCTCTACATTTCCCTGAAATGACGGGCGCGTCCCCCAAGCCCATCGGGCACGCCATCATCCGCCTGGAGGAGGTGGAATCCACCAACACGCTGGTGATGGACACCCCGCATTACCTGGACAACCACGGCCTGGTGGTAATCGCTGCGCACCAGAGCGGCGGGCGGGGCCGGGTGGGGCGCAAATGGGCCTCTCTGCCCGGCACCCAGCTGCAGTTCTCCGTGGTGTTGCACCCGCCCCTGAGCCGGGAGGAAGTGCCGGTCATCTCCCTGGTGGCAGGTCTTGCGGTGGGCAAATCCCTGGCCGTCCTGCCGGGCCTGCGGCCCCTGCTGAAATGGCCCAACGACGTGTTTCTGGGCCCGGGCAAGGTCTGCGGAATTCTGGTGGAGATGAAGGTGGCCGGCGCCGCCCCACGGGTGGTGGTGGGCATCGGGCTGAACTGCCTGGGCGCCCCGCGGGATTTCCCGCCGGAGGTGCGGGCGCTCGTCACCACCGTCAGCCACGAGACCGGCGGGCCGGTGGACATGGAGCGGCTGTTCGCGGACGTGCTGGCCTCACTGCAACGGGAATACGACCGGCTGGTGGCGGGGCAAAAATCCGCCCTGCTGGACGAGTGGAGCGCCATGGCCGGGCTGGCGGGGCGGCCCCTGCGCTATCCGGCGCCCGAGGGTCTGCTGCCGGGCAAGGCCCTGGGGCTGACCGAAGAAGGTTATCTCTTGATCGAAACCCCCAGCGGCGCCACCCACGTGCACGCCTCCGGCGAACTGGAATGGACGGACTGAACTGAATATGCTCTTGGGGGCCGCAACGCGAGACTCGCAGCGTTGCGGCCCAATCAGCCAGTGGTGAGCGGCCAGAAGCGCCGAGCTTACGGCTCTTGAGGCGCTGTAGGGAGAGGTGCGCCGTAAAAATCTAATTCGACTTTCCGGCTGATGGGATGACACGTTCGGCGAAACAAATAAGTAGCGTGGTAGTACAAAGCCAAGGGGGTGTGCCGCCCTCCCTACACTTATTGTAATCTTCCAGGCATTGGAAGGCAGGTGTTTGCGCCTTTACCGATTCGGATTTGGCCCGAAATGATAATTTTGTGACAATATTATTTGCAATTGTATCGGGGGTATCATTGGAAGGAAACAGACGTGAAGCGGCAACTAGTCCTAATGATTCTTTCATTTGAAACGAAAGGTTAGAAGCAGAATCTGCAATAAGGGTATCGGAGTGATCCTTAAGTTTGTCTAAATCATCCAATGCCTTGTTTATAGGGCCATCAAGTGGGGCGACCATCATTCCTCCTATTTATGTATCATTCAATGTCAGATAGAGGAAGGAAAGGAGCGCAAAGTTTTGGGGTGTCTCACCACCCCAAACGACCTGACAGAACCCGGCCTCGGTTACAAACGACCTTACGCTCCCCTATTGGAGTTAGACCATGCCGTGTATGACCTCCGCAATCAATAAGGCCAGGAGCAATATGCGCATCCAGCCTATCAGATGACGGGGAGGTCGGCGCATGGGATTGAACAAACCCATGTGAACCTCGTAATTTGAGGTTATTAAATCTGGGGTGATTAAAGCTGTAATTCGCTGTGAGCCGCAAAGAGTCCAGCCTCTGGGCTCTAGGACTGTAAGGTATGCACTGTAGGCCGCTTTCTATATGACATTCCTTGGAATGTTAGCGGCTCAAAAAGGATATAGGCTCCGCGCCGATTGGTCAAGTGGGAGGCGGGCAAGGCCCTGGGGCTGACCGA
>CBDUSX010000165.1:0-6590 GCA_965369935.1 uncultured bacterium | reverse complement strand
TAAAATGCTTACAGATAGGGGGTGAGGAGGGACTTCAACTCTTCGCGGGCGCGGTGCATGCGGGATTTGACCGTTCCGATGGAGCAAGCCGAAATCTGCGCGATTTCCGCATAGGAGAAGCCCTCGATTTCCTTCAGTAAGATGGTCGAGCGCAAATTCTCCGACAGTTGGCCCACCGCCATATTGAGGATATTCCTCAATTCAAGATTCATGAACTGGTTCTCCGGGTGGAATTTCTCGTCGGGGATATCCTGGTCCTTGCCGGAATCGGGCTGATCCCAATTGTCCACCTGGTGCAGGGGCACCTTTTTGATCTTGCGCTTGGAGTTGCGCAGGTAGTCAATGCAGCAATTGACCGTGATCTTGTAAAGCCAGGTGTAGAAGGCGTAGGCGTGCTCGTATTTGTGAATGTTCCTGAAGACCTTGAGGAATACCTCCTGGGTCAGGTCCACGCTTTCCTCCCGGTCCCCCACCATGCGCAGGCAGTGGTGATAGACCCGGTTCTCGTATTTGGTCACCAGGCACTCGAAGGCGGAGCAGTCGCCGTCCCGAATCGCGGCGATGATCTCGCGGTCGCTCCTGGGAGGAGGAGGAACGGGGATTGCCGGCGCCTGTTCCGCACCGGCGGGGGGAAGGTAGGTTGTTTTATCCATCGGGACGACTCCGGCGTTAGGTATTTTAAAACATCAACAGACCGATTGGCTGCCCTGGCGGCGAAAGCCTGTCAGAAACCTCAGTTACAGGCTCGCATCCCTTGCCACCTACATGGGCGCCGTGCCCCTCATCCTTGAATCGCGTTCCGGGTTGCTCCGTATCCGGACGGGTCAATTCCCGCTGCCGTGTGGGTCTTTCCTGCCCGCCGGAACGATGGGAAGCCCGGATTTGGATCCTTGTCCAGATCGGCGGTCTTTCCTCTGGCTTCACCCGTGCGGCTGCGTCAGCGCCAATTTAGTTCATCCCTGCCAAGGTCGAACCCAGCGTGGCTGCGGACGGGCCGCACGGGTGAAAAAGCCTATGAATTTACCAGATTACCCCTGCCTTATCGCAAGTCCCGTGCCAAGGCCTTCTCTTATTATTACTTTCGCTATTTCAGTATGTTAAGTTTCAGCGTCGAACCGGCGGATGCAACAGTCATCCGGAAACGGATAGCTGGCAGCTTAAAATTCCGTACGGAAATGGACTGATCCGGATTGAATGCCGGCAGGAAGGCAAGCCGCGCCCCGCGCCGGAATTGACTTGTGGGGAGGGTCAGGAGATGCGGAACTTGGCCAGGCGCCTGTACAGCGACTGCGGGGTGACGCCCAGCGCCCTGGCAGCCGCGCTGTGGTTGCCGCCGCTTTCCTGGATCGCCCGCTGGATCAGGCGTTTTTCGCTTTCTTCCAGGTTGAGGCCGGGAGGAGCGCCGGGGCCGTTCGCTCCGTCCTCCTCCGGTTGCCCGTTGAGGCGGCCCAGGTTGGAAAAGGCCAGGTCCGCCGGCCGCACAATCCTGTCTTTACAGAAGATGGCGGCATGCTCGACGAGGTTTTTGAGCTCGCGGATGTTGCCCGGATAATCGTAATTCTCCAGCATCCGCTCGGCCTCCGGGGAGAACGAGAAAGCCTCCTCCCGCGCGGTGTTGCTCAGGAAGTGGCTGGCCAGGGGCAGGATGTCCTCCCTGCGCTCCTTCAGGGAGGGCACGTGCACGGGTACGACGTTTAGGCGGAAGTACAGGTCTTCCCTGAAACGGTTTTCCCTCACCTCTTCTTCCAGCCGCTTATTCGTGGCGGCGATGATGCGCGTGCTGCTCAGGTTCACCTCCGAGGCGCCGCCCACCCGGCGGAAGGTTTTCTCTTCCAGCACCCGCAGCAGGCGCGCCTGCCCCGAATGGCTCATTTCCGAAATCTCGTCGAGCACCACCGTTCCGCCCAGCGCCATCTCGAAAACGCCCGGGGCGCGTTTGTCCGCGCCCGTGAACGCACCCTTCTCGTGGCCGAACAATTCACGCTCCAGCAGGCTTTCGGAGATGCCTCCGCAGTTGATGGCCACGAACGGCGCGTCCGGCGGCCGGCTGCCCCAATGAATCATCCGCGCGGCCACCTCCTTGCCCACCCCGCTTTCCCCGGTCAGCAGCACCGTGGTGTCGGGGATTTGGGCCACCTTTTCCAGTTGCTCCCGTAAGGCCTTCGCCGCGGGCGTGGCGCCGATGAACCGATGGTTCGATTCGCCGTGGGAATATCTTGAGACCAGGGCATTGAGCTGGCTGTTTTTCGACTTCAGGTCCATCACGCGCAGGCTGCGCATCAGGGAGGCGGACACCTCCGGGCCGCGGATGGGCTTGTGGAAGTAATCCACCGCGCCCGCTTTCAGCGCCTGCACGGCAAAGTCCTCGCTGCTCTGCCCGGTCATGACGATGACCTCGACTTCCGGGTGCTGCCCGCGGATGCGCTGCAGCAGGTCAATGCCCGTCATGCCCTGCATGTTGATGTCGGTGATGACGAAGCCGATATCGGCGCTCTTGAGCTTGCTCAGCGCCTCCTCCCCGGAGCCGGCGCATTCGACGCGCCAATCCTCCAGCCTCAGATAGCCCGAAAGGCCGTCGAGGATGACGGGGTCGTCGTCAACGATCAGCACGCCGATTCCGGCGCCGGATGGGGAATTCTTGTCCATGGGCGATTGCTTGCTCAACGCTCGGGAAAGCACAGTCTGAAGGTGGTGCCGCCGGCTCCGGTGCCGAGCACCTCGATGGTGGCGGCGTAATCCTGCAGCACGCGGCGGCAGATAAACAGGCCGAGGCCGCTGCCTCCCGAGCCTTTTTTGTTGGTCACGAATGGCTCGAAGATGGCCGCGCCCATGCCCTCGGGGATGCCGGCACCCGTGTCGCTGATGTCCACGAGGACTTTTCCGTTCTCCTTGCAGCCCCGGATATGAATACGCCTTTCACCGCCCGCCGCTCCGCCCGCCTCCTCGATGCTGTCCTTGGCGTTGGAGACCAGGTTGATGATGACCTGCTCGAAGCGGTTTTGCTCCGCATGGATTTCCAGGCGTGCAGGAACGTCCACCGTCAGCTCGATGCCCAGTTCCCGCAGCTGCAAATTGAACAGGTCCAGGGCGCGCTCCACGGCTTTGCGCACCTTGAGCGGTTCGGCGGGGGAGCCTTCCCCGCCGGAGGAGAATTCCCGCATGTGCTCGATCACCGTGCTGGCCCGCTGCACCTGATTTTCGATCTTGTCCATGGTTTCCTTCAGGAATTCCTGATCTATCTCTTTGTGTTGCTCGAGCATTTTTTTCACCGTGGCGGAATACATCCCGATGCCGCTCAGGGGTTGCTGGAGCTCGTGGGCGATTCCGCCGGACATGGCCGCCAGCGCGGAGAGCCGCTGGGCAAACTGGGATTGCACCAGCAACTCGTTTCTCAACTCCCTCATCACGTGCGCCTGATTCTCCTGGGCCTGAATGAAGGCGATGGCCTGCTCGATGCGGCTGAGGAGCACCTCCCTGATCATGGGCTTGGTGACGAAGGCGAACGCGCCCTCGTTCATGGCGTCAATCACGATGTCGAGGTCCGAATAGCCGGACATCAGCAGCACCTGGCATTCCGGCGCCAGCTGCTTGACCGTTTTGAGAACGTGTATGCCGTCCAGGCCCGCCATGCGCACATCGGTGAGCACCAGGTTGAACCGCTTTTCGCCGAATTGGGCGATGCCCGCGGAGCCTCCGTTGGCAAGGCTTACCTCGAGTTTGTCCTGCAACTCGGCCTGCAGATAGTCCAGGTTGTCCTGTTCATCGTCAATGATGAGGATGCTTTTTTTGCCAGCCATGCTGAGTTCCGATCGGCCCGGGCACTGTTCAAATTATTGCAAGACCGCAAGACCTTATTGCAGCACCGTGAGCTCCAGAAATTTATCGAAGCCCGTGGCCCGCAGAAATTCGTAAAGCCCGCTTTCGCACTGGACAATCGTGTTCTTCTGATCCCTCTTCGCCTGCGCGTACAGGCTGAGCAAATACTGCTTCTCCTCCTCGCTCAACGGCTGATTGCCGGAGATCTCAATGATGAGATTGTCGTCCGTGCCGGCCGTATTGATGCGCTTGCCGGACAAATCGACCGGCACGTTCCCGCCGGGCAACTCTTCCAGGGCCCGGTTTGCCTCCGCCAGTTCCGGGTGCGCCACCGCCGTCTCGCCGCGGGGCGGGGGCGGGCCTTGCGTTATCTCCGGCGCGGCCCGGGTGTCGAGCACCTCGCGGATAATCTGCCCGAACTCCTCGTAGCCGAAGGGCTTGATGACCAGCTTGTCTATGCCTTGGGCGTCCAGCTTGCCTTCGGTAAACTGGTCGTCAAATCCCGTGCTGACGATGACGGGAATGTCAGCGCGAATCTGCCGGATTTCGGCGATCAGCCTGTCGCCGTTCATCTCCGGCATGATCTGATCCGTGGCGATGAGATCGAACCCTTTCGGATTTTTGCGGAACAGCTCGAGGGCGTCCAGCGGGTTGGTCACCGCGGTGACGCGGTAGCCGAGCTTTTCCAGTCCGAATTTGCCCATCTGCATGATGTCCTCCTCGTCGTCCACGAACAGGATGGATTCGCGGCCGGCGCTGACCGGCTCGGCCCTTTCCGCGGGGGCCACGGGCGCGGTATCGATAATGGGCAGATACACATGAAAAATCGTGCCACCGCCAATTTTACTGGAGAGCATGATGTGGCCGTCGTGGATTTTGACGATGCCATAGACGCTGGACAGGCCCATGCCAGTGCCTTCTCCGAGCGGCTTGGTGGTGAAGAACGGATCGAACGCCCGCGCAACGGTTTCCTCGTCCATCCCCACCCCTGAGTCTTTCACCATCAGATGCACGAAATTCCCGGAAACATGCTGCTTCGGCGTTATCTCGAACCTGTCCAGCCTTACGTTCTCCAGGTTGACCTGCAGCACCCCGCCGCCCGGCATGGCCTGATTGGCGTTGGCGCAAAGATTCATCAGCAGAATGTGCATCTGGGTGGCATCCGCGAACACCAGAGACAGATCCGGCGCTATCCTTTGGGCGATCACGACGGATTTGGGCAGCACCGAGCCCAGCAGCACCAGCACTTCCTTGGCCACCAGATCCAGCTGCAGCGGTTTGCGCTCGCCCTCCTTCTTGCGGCTGAACAGCAGAATCTGGGCGACCAGATCCCGCGCGCGGTTGGCCGCCTTTTTCACGATCGCCAGGTCCTTGAACTCCTCGCTGTCCGGCTGGAGCCTGTTCTGCACGAGGTTGGTGTAGCCGATCAGGGGGGTCAGGATGTTGTTGAACTCATGCGCGATGCCCCCCGCCAACCCGCCGATGGCTCTCATTTTCTGGGCCTGACTGACCTGCTCTTCCATCCATTTTCGTTCCGACTGGTTGCGGGCCACCGCCAGCAACAGGCGGCCTTCACGCGCCTCAATGGCCCCCAGCCGCACTTCCACGGGAAAGGTGGCGCCGTCGTTGCGGCGATGGGTGCCGATCAGGGTGATCGGCGATAAATCTCCGCCGTCCTTCCATTTTTCCAGGCCGGTCAGAAACTCGGGATCCTGTTCGAAATCCTCGAAACGCATGGCGAGCAACTGATCAGGGGAATAACCCAGGCTTTCCGAGGCTTCCCGGTTCACGTCCATGATTTTTCCGTCCAAATCGAGAATAAAGAAGGCGTCCACGGCCTGGTCCACCAGAGAGCGGAAACGCTCTTCGCTGCCCCGCAGCGCATCTTCGGTGCGCGCACGGCTGATGGCGATGCCGGCCAGGCCGGCGGCGGATTTCATCTGCTCCAGCTCGGAGGCCGCCGGCTCTCTCGCCTCGCGGTAGTACATGGCGAAGGCGCCCAGTATCTCCTCGCCGGAGGATATGATCGGCTGCGACCAGCAGGCCTTCAGGCCCGCCTTCGTGGCCACCTCGGCGAGGTCCGCCCAGAACGGATGGGTCATGATGTCATCCACCACGAGACGCTCGCCGGTCTCTGCGGCCGTGCCTGGGGAACCGGAGCCGTAAGAGAGATCCATTCCGTCAATCGCCTGGTTGTAAAATTCGGGCAGGCTGGGCGCGGCCCCGAGGCGCAGGCACTTGTTTTCCTCGTCCAACAACAGGACGGAGCACAGCGTTTCCGGGTACAGCGACTCGGACACACGGACGATCCGCTCCAGCACCTCGGATAGAGGAGCCTCCGTTGCCAGCAGCTCTAGCACCTCGTTGCGGCTCTGTTCCCTCTGTTCCACCCGCTTGCGCTCGCTGATGTCCTCGCGGATGCCCACGATTCCCCCCACCTTGCCTTCCTCGTCCCACAGGGGAACCTTGATGGCGCGCCTCCAGAATCGCCGTCCGTCTATGGTCGTGGCCTGCTCCTCATCTATTTCGGCCCGTTCGCCCTCGTTCAGCACCTGCAGGTCGGTTTTCACCGAATTCTCGAACGCTTCCGCGTCGTGCTGAATGAGGTCCGCGGATTCCATACCGATCAGCTTCTCCGCCTTCCAGCCGTAAATCGAGGCAAAGGCCTCGTTGACCATGATGAATTTGCGCTCGCGGTCCTTGACGAATACACCCACGGGCAGCACGTCGAACACGGTTCGCAGCAGGCGCTGGCTGCCGCGCAACTCCTGCTC
>CBDUSX010000164.1:0-6629 GCA_965369935.1 uncultured bacterium | reverse complement strand
TTGCGGAAGGGGTGGGGGCCGTCGAAGGCGCCGATGTAGGAGATGTGGGTCACCAGCCCCGCGGGGGGAAGCCAGCAATGAAGCTGGCAGGCCGGCGGTTCCAGGACGAAGCTGCCCGGATGTTTGTCCGCCAGATCCAGAACCACCTGATGGGCCGGGGAGGGCGCCACGCTGACCAGGGTGCCGGCCCACAGGGCCTGGATGGGGCGATGGACGTGACCGCAGAGCACGCGCTGCACCTGGGGATGGGCCGCGACGATCTCCGCCATGGCCTCGGCCCCGTCCAGTCCAATACTGTCCATGAAGGCGATGCCCGTGGGGACGGGCGGGTGGTGCATCAGGATCGCCGTGGGCCGCTCCGGGGCCTCGGCCAGCCTTTCGGCCAGCCAGTCGAGGCGCTCGGGGCACATGCGGCCCCCGCCTTCGCCGGGCAGCAGGGTGTCCAGGGCGATGAAGCGCAAGGGCCCCTGCTCGATCACGTAATGGAGGAACTCCCCCTCCCGGGGCAGGTAGGCATGGTCCGCAAAGACTTCGCGCAGGGGCTCCCGCGCGTCGTGATTGCCGGTCAGCAGGTGGCAGGGCATGGCCAGGGGCGCCAACAGTTCGCGCAGGTGGGCGTATTCCTCCGCGCTGCCCGAGTGCACCAGGTCGCCCGTGGCGAACACCAGTTCCGGCGCTGGCTCCAGCGCGTTGAGGTGGGCCACGCAGCGGCTCAGATAGGCGGCGGTGTCCACCCGTTCGTAGGCCAGCACGCCCGGCGCCTGGATGTGCATGTCCGATATTTGCGCGATCAGAGTTGGTCTCCCGCCCTCTTGAGGCCTGCCGGCCATGGGCGCCCTACCAGCCGTAGGCATAGGCTTCGCGCCGGGGGTCGGCGGCGCCCAGCAGCACCCCTTCCTCCTCGTCCAGCACCACGGCGCACACCCCGCCGCCCCGCCAGGAGAAGTCCTCCCAGGGCCGCACCTCGTTGCCTTTTTCGGCCAGGGCGGCGTGTAGGTCGGCGCCCATGCGGGCCTCCATCATCAGCAGGCCCTTGTGATAGTCGTGGGGGTAGAAGGAGCCGGGGAAGTTATGGGTGCAGAAGCGCGGAGCCTCCACGGCCTGCTGGGGCTCCATGCCGAATTCCACCAGGTTGAAGAACACCTGCAGCATGGACTGGATCTGCACGTCGCCGCCCGGCGTGCCGAAGGCCATGTAGGGCCGCCCGCCCTTCATCACGAAGCCCGGCGCGGGGGTGAGCCGGGGCCGCTTGCCCGGCTCTATGGAGGAGGGGTGCTGCTCGTCAATCCAGGACTGCGAGCCGCGCCCGGAGCAGATGATGCCCAGCCCGGGCACGATGGGGGTGTTGAAGGGTGCGTCGCTGGGGGTGGCCGAAAAGGCGTTGCCCCACTCGTCCATCACCGCCACGTAGCTGGTGTCCCAGCGCTCTCCCTGCACCTCTCCTCCTGCCGCCGAGATGGGCTCCGCGGCGCGGCCCCCACCGCCTGTGGCGCGGCCGCGGCGGGCGGCGGACTGGAAGATCCAGGGATCGCCCGCGGGCGGCATTTCCGTCCAGGCGCGGGCGGGATCAATCAAATCCCGGCGGGCTTTCGCGAATTTTTTGGAAAGAAGCCCCTGCATGGGCACGTCCACGAAATCCGGATCGGCAATGAACGCGTCCCGGTCCGCGAAGGCCACCTTGAACGCCTCGGCCAGGGTGTGCACATAGGCGGTGGAATTGTGGCCGAGGGCCGGCAGGTCGAAGCCTTCCAGCAGGTTTGCCGCCTGCAGCATGGAGGGCCCCTGGCACCAGGGACCGCAGGCATACAACTGATAGTCCTTGTAGGCCACCCCCGGTGCGTCCTCCACTTGCGAGCGGTAGGCGGCCAGGTCCTCACGGCCGATCAGGCCGTCGTGCTTGCGCTGAAAGTCCACGATCGCCTCGGCGATGCCGCCCTGGTAAAACTCGTCGCGGGCGGCCTGCAGGGCCTCGTCGCGGCCCGAGAAGCGGCGCTTGCGCTCCGCGGCCACCATGCGCTTGATGGTGTCGGCCAGGTCTTTCTGCACGAACACCTGGCCCGCCCGCGGGGTCTTGCCGCCGGGCATGTAAATGTCCTTCGAGGATTTCCAGGCTTTCAGCAGATGGGCCTCTTCCTTCAGGTTGTTGGCCATGAACTGGTGCATGGGAAAGCCGTGTTCCGCGTAGGCGATGGCGTCGCGGCTCACGTCCTCGAAGCTCAGGGTGCCGTAGTGGCGCAGGGCCGTGATCCAGGCGTCCGGCGCGGCGGGAATGACCGAGCACTGCACCCCGGAAGGCAACTCGCCGTTGAAGTTCCGCTTGAAATAGTCCACCGTCGCGCCGGAGGGCCAGCGCCCCAGCCCGCTGACGGATTTCACCTTGCCCGAGGCCGCGTGGTAGATGAGGATCGGCGCCACGCCGCCGAAGTTGACCATATCCGTGTGCAGCACCCCCAGGCAGATACCCGCCGCCACGCCCGCGTCAATGGCGTTGCCCCCGCGCTCCAGGATGCGCACGGCGGCCCGCGTGGCCAGGTGGTGGCCGGAGGAGACCATCGCCGTGGTGCCCCGCATTACAGGACGCAGGGAAGGGCGGGCCCTTTCAAACTGGGAATTGAGATAGTCGTATCCGGCGGGCATCGAAACTCCTGAGCGGATGGCGGGGCGGGAGATGCGGGAGGTGCGGCCGCCCTATTCGTCTCCCATGCGGTTGCGCAGCTTGGCGTCCGTCATGTCGCGGATGGCGTCCCCCAGCAGGTTGATGCCGAACACCAACAGGCTGATGGCCAGGCCCGGGAACAGGGCGATCCAGGGAGCCCGCTCCAGGCTATTCGTCGCGGCGGTGAGCATGCCGCCCCAGGAGGGCTCGTCGGGCGGGGAGCCCAGACCCAGGAAGCTCAAGGCCGCCTCCACCACGATGGCGTAGGCCACGTTGACGGTGAACAGCACGATGTAGGTGCCCAGCGCATTGGGCAGCAGGTGGCGGAAGATGACCCGCCAGTGGGAAGAGCCCACCGCGCGGGCCGCTTCCACGTATGTCAGTTCTTTCAGGCCAAGCACCGAGGCGCGCATGGTGCGCGCGGCGGTGGGGGCCACCAGCACCACCAGGACGATGACGACGTTGTTCACCGAAGGCTCCAACACCGCCATCAGGCTCAGGGCCAGCACGATCGGCGGAAAGCCCATCATCACGTCCACGATGCGCTGGCTGATCACGTCCAACCATCCCCCGAAATAGGCGGAGAACATGCCCCACACGGCGCCCATGGTGATGCCCAGAGCCACCGAGACGAAGCCCACGTACAGGGAGAGCCGCGCTCCCCAGATGGTGCGGCTGTAAATGTCCCGACCCAGGTGATCCGTTCCGAACGTGTGCAGGCCGCCGGGCCGGAGATAGGCGTCGAAATCCGCGTTCTTGGGATCAAAGGGGGCCAGCCAGGGTGCGAAGGCGGCGACAAGAATGAAGAATATCACGAGCACCGCCCCGATGGCGCCCAGGGGGTGGGTGCGCGCAAAGCGCCGCAGGGCGACCCAGTATTTGTGCCACGGGGAGGCCTGTTCCGTGACCGCTCCGGCGGTGATCGGCGATTGCATGATAGACATAGCTGCGTCAGCCGTTGTGTGGGTGCATCTTGCGCTCAGCCGTACCGGATGCGCGGGTCCATCCACGCATACAGCAGGTCAATGGTCAGGTTCAGCAGCAGGAACACGAAGGCCATGACGAACACGATGGCCTGCACCGTGGGGTAGTCGCGGTGCTCCACCGCGTCAATCAGGCTGGTGCCCATGCCCGGCACGCCGAATATGATTTCCATGATAACGATACCGCCCAGCAGCCTGCCCCCCCACCAGCCGATGAAGGTCACCACCGGCAGCAGAGCGTTGCGCAGGGCGTGATTGTAGATCACCACCTGCTCCCTCAGCCCCTTGGCGCGGGCCGTGCGCACGTAGTCCTCGCGGATTACGTCGAGCATCTGGGAACGCGTGAGGCGGGTGATGGGCGCGGATATGTAAAAGGCCTGGGCCAGGGCCGGCCAGATCAACTGCTGGAAGTTCTCGTAAGGGTTGCTCATCAGGTCCTGAAATTCCAGCGGCGGCATCCAGGAGAAGAACCGGATCAGCAAATACAGGATCAGAATGCCCGTCAGAAACAGGGGCATGCTCAGGCCGCTGATGCTGATGACCCGCACCACGTAGTCGGTCCAGGTGTTCTGCTTGACCGCGGAGATCACCCCCAGGGGCACCGCCCACAACATGGCAAGGATCAGCGTCATGATGGCCAGCTCAAGGCTGCGCGGAAAGCGCTCCCCCAAGATCTGGCTCACGGGCCGCTTTTCCCAGTAGGACTGCCCGAAGTCGCCCTGCACCAGCCCCGTCATCCAGGAGAAGTATTGGATGATCGGGCTCCTGTCCAGTTTCAGCTCCGCGCGGATGGCGTCAACCTGTTCCTGGACTTCCGATGCGGGAATGGATGCGGCGTCCCCCACCAGGAGTTCCGCGATGTCACCCGGCACCATGCGCATGATCACGAAGATCACGATGGTCACGAAGAACAGCGTCGGGAAGAACAGGCTGATCCGCCTTATGACGTAAATGCCCATGCTGGCGCCTTGCGCACGGATTGAAGTTCCCCCTCCCGCATAGCCGGGAGGGGGATGAGGACTATGCCAGGACTACTGGTCCAGCCAGACGGTCATGAAGGTGTTGTTGTCATACACCGTGTTGGCCGGATTGTAGTTCCGCACCCTGGAATCGGTGAAGAACCAGCCTTCCACCCAGCCCACGGCCGCGGTCTGGGAGTCCTTGGACAGAATGTAGCGTTGCAGATCGTGATAGATCTTGCGGCGCTTTTTCTTGTTGGATTCGCGCAAGCCCTTGGCGGCCCATTTGTCCACGTAGGAGTCCTTCCATTTGCCCCAGTTACGTCCGGCATCGGAGGTGAACAGGATGGAAAACGGCGCGCTGGGATCGGGCACGAACATGGCCGTGTCCTGGGTGCCGATCAGGTCGAACTGCTGCTTGCCCCAGGCCACGTAGCCCGCCGCGCTCTCGTACTGCTTCAGCTTGGGGCGGATGCCCAGCTTGCGCAGTTGGGCGGCCACCAGTTGAACGCGGTCCACGTAGTTCCCCACGGTACGCACGCCCATGTCAATTTCCACGCCGTTGGGATAGTGCTTCTTAATCAGCCGCTTGGCCTCGGCAATGTCCTGGGCCTTCTTGTTCTGGCGGCAGCCGGGAATCTTGTTGACCTCGCTCATGGGCAGGGCCCAGTCCCCGTACAGGCTGGGATCCAGAATCGCGCAGGGGGTGCCGATGCCCTCAAAGGCTTTTTGTATCAGTTTCTTGCGGTCCAGCCCCAGGTGCACCGCGCGGCGCATGTCCTTGATGCTGAAGGGCTTCTTGGTGGTGTTGAAATGGATGTGCCAGGCCACGTTGATGGCGTGGGTGTACAGCTTCACCTTGTCGCCGCGGGCGTTTTTCAGCTCGTCGGCCTGGCTCTTGGACATGGGAGGCCAGGTGTCCCACACATGCAGCCGGCCCGCCTTCGCAGCGGCCAGCTGACGGGGGCCTTTCAGGATGAACTGCTTCACGCCGTCCAGGTAGGGCAGCTTGGGGTTGTAATAGTTGGGGTTGCGTTCCCATTCGACCACCACGCCCCGCTCATAGCGCTTGAACTTGAACGGCCCCGTGCCGATCTGGCTCTTGGCCTGGAGCAGGTTGCCGTCGCGCTCCAGGATGTGCTTGGCCGCCACGCGGCACCAGGCCGAGGCGATGGAGGGAATGAAGGTCGCCGCGGCGTAATTCAGATCGAATCTCACCTTGTGGCTGTTGACGATGCTGATGCTCTTCACCACCGGCCGCAACAGGGAGCCGCAACGCTTGCTCTTGACCTTGGGGTCAATGATGCGCTCGAAGGAGGCCTTCACGTCATCGGCGGAAAAGGGCTTGCCGTCGTGCCATTTAACCCCCTTGCGCAAATCGAAGGTCCAGGTTTTGCCGCCCTTGGACGATTTCCACTTGGTGGCCAGGTCGGCGGCGATTTCCTTGGGATTGTTGGGATTCCAATGCAACAGTCCGCTGAATACGCCGGCGGTGGCCTGTTGCACCCCCAGCGGCGATTCGGTGTGAATGTCCAGCCGCGCCGGATCGGCATAGATGAACCAGTTCAGGATGCCGCCGCGCTTCTGGGCCGAGGCCGTGGTGCCAAAGGCCAGGGCCGCCGCCAGCAAGATGGCGCACATAACGAATTTTCTGTTTCGTAACATCTTCAATCCCCCTATCAATAGTCGTTGGGAAGTTGGCCAGCTATGTCCAGGCGGATGTATGCCGCCCTGACCAAGCAGCGGCCATCCGCGGCACGCGGAGTTCCGCCTGCGGTTAGCATTTCTCATCCGAGTCCTTAGTTGCTGCTGACTGGAGTCCGGAGAGTCTATCAAAATGGTAATTCGTGTCAAATCAAAGCCCAGGCCCGCTGGCCTCATTCGCTTTTCGCCGGCCGGCGCGAAATGTCTACCCCGCAAAAACCGTCACTCCAGACGCTCTCATTACTGATTATTCCGCTGAGAGTATGTCACGAAACGCACAATTGCATCCACTGACCGCCAACGGGTTTTTTCGCCGCAATGGCGCGC
>CBDUSX010000163.1:0-6639 GCA_965369935.1 uncultured bacterium | reverse complement strand
TCCACCCGCGCCAGCAGCGAGCTGGGAACCTTGAATTTGACCGCTTTCATTTGAGTCATGGCAACCCCGAGGCCTGATTGATCTCCCGCGCACCGTAAGTATAGCTGGCAAAGTATAGCCGGCACCGCACCGGTAAAGTCAACCTCCCGGACGGCCGGGTCAGTTCCCGGCTGCGTCCCGCTCCCAATGGGGCGCCCGCAACTCCACCCTGCGAATTTTGCCGTTGTGGGTGCGGGGCAGGGAGGTGTGGAACTCGATGCGGCGCGGGCACTTGAATCCGGCCAGTTGTGTGCGGGCGTGGGCCAGCAGGTCTTCCTCCGCGGCTTCCCGGCCTTCGTGGAGCACCACCGCCGCGGCGACGCGCTCTCCCCAGTCCGCATCGGGGACGCCGAACACGGCCGCGTCGGCCACCGCCGGGTGGGCCAGCAGCACCCGCTCCACTTCCTGGGGATAGACGTTCATGCCCCCGCTGATGATCATGTCCGTCAGGCGGCCGGCCACGGTGAAAAACCCTTCGCCGTCCCGGACGGCCAGGTCGCCCGTGCGGCCCCAGTCCGGTCCATAGGTAAAGAAGGCTTCCGTGGCGGTGGGGTCCTTGTAATAGGCGTTCATCAGGTAAGGGGTGCGGGCCACGATTTCCCCCACCTCGCCGTCCTGCACGTCCCGGCCGTCCTCGTCCAGCAGGCGGATTTCAGAAAAGATGTCCGGTTTGCCCAGGGATTCCGGCCGCAGGTTGTGATCCTCGTTGAGCAGGCCCAGGCAGTAGCCAACCTCCGTCTGACCGAAGCCCTGGAAGAGCCGCGCGCCGGGAAAGCACAGGCGCAGCGCCCCCACCCGCTCCGCCTCCATGGGCGCGCCGCCGTATACGATCCCGCGCAGGAGCGGCGGCGGGGCGCCCCCGGCGGCGGGGTCGTCCAGCAGCCGGTAGAGCATGGTGGGCACGCCGGGCAGGTGGGTGATGTCCTCCCTGCGCAGGGCCTCCCAGCACATGCCCGGATCGAAGGCCGGCGCGGCCACCACCGTGGCGCCGGCCAGCGGCACGCTCACCAGGATCAGCCATTGGGCGAACTGATGATAGAGGGGCAGGGCGTTCCACAGCCGGTCGCCCGCCTGAAGCGCCATGTTGAGAACGTGGGTGGTGCCGTGGGCCAGCTTGGCGCGGTGGCTGATCAGCACCCCCTTGGGCGTGCCCGTGGTGCCGCTGGTGTAGAGCAGTTGGAAGGGCGCTTCGGGAAACACCGCCGGCGCGCCGGGCCTCACGGCGAACCGGGCCAGATCCGGCGCCTCCTGGCCGTGGGGCCCCAGCCAGTCGTCCAGGGATTCCACCCAATCGGGCAGGCCGCCCGATCCTCCGCCGGCGGGCAACCCGATCCAGCGCCGCACCAGAGGCAGCGCGCCCCGCGCCTCTTCCGCCGCAGGGGCCTGCCGCGCCCCCAGGAAGATCAGCGCCGCGCCGCTGTGGGCGCCCTGCCCGGCAAGCTCGCGGGCGGTGAAACGGCTGCTCAGATGGGCCAGCACCAGCCCGGCCCTGGCCGTCCCGAAATGAACGGCGGCGTACTCATAGCAATTGTCCGCGCAAACCGCCACATGGTCGCCGGGCCGCAGGTCTTCGGCCAGCAGCGCCCGGGCGACGCGGTTGGCGTCCTTATCCAACTGCTCGTAAGTGATCCGGCGCGACCCCTCGCGCCAAAATTCCAGCCCTGGGGAAATCCGGGCACGGCGGCGAATCAGATCACCGATCAACATGCAGCGGTCCTTTTCGGCATGCAGGATATCGTTGCGGCTGCCTGGAACGGGCAGGGGAAGAGACACCGGACGGGAGCCATGGCGCGAGTCCGCCCGGCAGTCAGGGCAATTTAACGGCTGCGGCGGGCAAAAAGCAAGGCGGGCCCGGGGCGCTAAAAGCCCAGCAGGTTGAACTGCAGCAGTTGCCGCTTGCGCGAATCCTGCCCCGAATTGAAGCCCACTTCCTCGAAGAAGATCACGTATTGGATGGTGAAGCTGTGCCAGAGGGAGAATTCCACTCCGTAGGACGGGGAGGAGCCGTTGACGCCGGCGCGCAGGGTGACCAGATTGGTGGAGGCGTCCTGGGGAATAAACCCGATCTCGATGCCGAGATGGGTACGCTTGGCGGTGCTGTCGTCGGTGGTGAGTTCCTTGGTGGCGTCCCGGAATTCGATGGCGAACATCAGCGGCACCAGCTTCGTGATCTCCGGGCGGAAGGACCAGCCGAAGCTGACTTCCTGGGGAATGGTTCCGGCCAGGCCCAGGTCTGTCTCTCCAACGTTTTGCACCACCAGGCCGAACTGCCCGCGCAGGGACGGAAAGCTCTCGATGCGCCAGATAAGCCCCAGGTCGAAGGCCGTTCCCTTGCCGGTCTGGGCGTTCAGCAGTAACTCCAGATCAACCTCGCCGGTGGGAGGCAGGGTAAAGAATTGTTCCCCCGTGGTACGCTCTATGTTGCGCGCCGAGATACCCCAGAGCACCGCGCCGTCAAAAGTGGGAAAGGACAGCCCGAAGGCGGTGCCGCGGTCTTCCCGGAAGAATCCGTTCGCGTTCCCGGCCAAATCGAGCACCGTGATTTCCTGTTGTGACTCAAGAAAATACGCGATGCCGATGGTAAAGCCCGGATTGAAATTCAGCAGCACGTGGGGATAGAAGAATGCCCGCAGCCGGATTTCCTCGCCGACCAGGTTCTGCAGATCCGCGGTCGTAAGATTGCCCCCGGCGCTGCTGAGCAAATCGGAAGCCGCTTCGGACACCTCGATGGCGATAGGCGTAATTTCGGTCCAACTGTCCTCCACAGTACCCAGCCCGGCGGGGTTGTAGAACAGGGCCATCTCGTCGTTGGAATAGCTGATTCCCGTGTTTCCCATGGCCAGGGCGCGGGGATGCTGTCCCAACCGCCGTAGCGGTGCGGCGTGGGCCTGCTCCAGCGCAGCCGAAAGCATCAGCCCGGCGATTACACCCAGCAAGATGCCCATTCCGCACAGGCGCCGGGCACGGAGCGGCCAGGCAGGGCGATCTGGAAATTTGGCAGGCATCGAGTTCCTCAGGAGGGCTGTTGTTGTTGCCCGTCGCGGTGCGGGGTGCCGCGCCGGACGCATCGCATGAACATAATGTGTAACGCCGGCAAGGCCGCGGCGGGCCTGTATAGGCCGCAAATCTTACCGGACGGCGCTTTTCCCGCAGATGGTGCAAGGAGCATGCAAACCCCGTCCGGTGGCCGGGAGAGGCCGCCAGTTCTACCGCCCCACGCATCAAGGAGGCGGAACGGCCAAGGCTGAAGCAGAGCGAAAGGCGCCAGGGCTGTGAATTTCGGCAACACCGGCGCGGCGGACACGCTGGTTTGGCGGGATGGTTTGGCGGGGCGGAATGCGGCCGCCGCCCCGGGTCACGGCGGGGTTACTTGGTGATCACTTCCATGTCTTCCGTGACCCGGAAGGTGAAATGGCCAGGGGGAAAGGAGACGCCGGTGCGCAGGTCCCGCAGGCGTACCTGCCGTACGTTACCCTCGCTGTCCACCATTCTCAGGGCCCCGATGGCGGCGGTTGCGGGATGAACGCCTAGCTGGATATAGGCCAGCCCGGGGATGGGCCTGCGGGGCAGCAACTCAAGATAGGCCAGCCCGTCGGCAGGCGGTTTGCCGGTGAGCGGACGGCAGAGGAAGTCCTGTGTCAAATTGCCAACACCGAGCAGGAAGGCCAGTGGAGTGCCGTCGGTGAGGTCTCCCAGGGGCTGTACCGTGACGTTGTCCAGCAGCGGATCGAACAGCCACACGGTCTTCCCGTCGGTCACCAGCAGTTGCTCGTGAGGCGGCTCATAGGCCCAGCGCATCCTGCCCGGCTTGCGGTAGGCGATGCTGCCCCGCGCCCGCTCGACCGCACCGTCGCTGCGCCGATCCTCCTGGTCGAAGCGGCCGGAAAAACTGCGCATGGCCTGATAGGCGCGCTGCACCTTTTCCACCAGGCCCGGCTCGCAGGGTGCGGCACGCGCCGGGGAATTCCCCGCGCCGGCCAGGGCGAACAGCACCACCGCATACCCCGCCACGCGGACGAATCCGCGGCGGCCGGCTATGCGGCGGCGGAAGCGCCTGCGTGACATGGTGGCCCGCAATGGAGTACCGCGCTGAGGATGGGAAGCTGAGACCGCTAGAATGCGAATCTGCCGAAAAATCCGAAGCCGGTGCCGAAGATCATGTGAAGTTCCGCCCCGAACTGAAGGCTCTCGTCCAGGTTGAAGATCCCTCCGCCGTAGATGCCCGCGCTGCTGTCCGCCTCGAAGTCGGCATTAAAACCGCCCGTCTTGATGTTTCCGTCCAGTTTGCTGAATATGCCCGCGAAATAGACCGAGAACGTCTCGTTGAAATCGATCATTCCCCCCGCGGCCACATCGAACTGCAGGTATTCCACCTCGATTCCCGTATCCTCGAAGTCGGCCCGGCGCACGCCTACCATAAAACCCTTGTTCAGCTTCATGCCGCCATCACCGAGCTCGGTGGGATCGCCGAAAGAACCGCGATAGTTAAAGGCGAACTCTTCCCCTCTGATACTCCCGAGATCCACCGTGCTGAGTTCAAACCTGGCCATGGCGCTGTCCGCGACGCCCCAGTCGAAAAACACCGTTTCCCTGGAATTGTCGCTCGAGCCCGCAGGCCCGGCGCCTGTCCGGATATTGCGGTTGAAGTCCGCCAGCGCTATCCCCAAACCGAACTGACCGCCCTTGATGGTCGGTAAGGGCGGGCCGAAGAGCTGAGCCTGGGCCTGTTGGCCCCACAGGAGCGGGGCGAGCACCACGGCCAGCACCGGAATCCACTTCATGAACTTAAAATAATGCATGACGACATACCTCCGGCAATTGAACCTGATATACGCAGACCCACCTCTCCATAGCTGTGTTTTGGAGGCCCGTAAAGCGAATTTATTCCCTGAACAATCGGATTAAGTATGAAGTGAAACCGCCCTTAACGTTACAAGGCATGGGGGCCGATTTCAACGATTTCTTTTGCCCCGCGCCGGCTCCGATTGACATTGGCCGCCCGCGGTCTGTAATACCAGATCAGACGCCGCGGCGCGAGCCGTCCGCCCCATTAGTGGCGGAATTTAGGGCCTGCGAGCGGTCCACAGGCGGCCCCGGGCCAGGGATGCGCGGATTGCCCGAAGACGGGTGGCCGGGTAGCCGTTCCGGAACAAATATGCCAACGGGGCACGGGATTGAGCCGGAATGCGGAATTGAGCCGGAAATCATGGCGCCGGTACGGCCGCGTTTGCGGTTACAGCCTCGCCGTGCTGGCTGCCGGCGCGTGGATGTTCTGGGGCGACCCCGCGCTGGCGGTAAAGGAGACCCTGCCCCCGCTCTGGCCCTGGTGGATCTGGCCCATCGTGCTGTTTTTGCTCACCGCGGCCCTGGGCGTGCTGGCCGTTATGGCCGGGATCGGCGGGGGGGTGCTGTTCGTGCCCATCGTTTCGGGGCTGCTGCCCTTTCTCCATATTGACTTCATCAGGGGTGCGGGGCTGATGGTGGCGCTGTCCGGCGCGCTTTCGGCCGGGCCCACCCTGATTCGCCAGCAGTTGGCCCATCTGCGCCTAGCCATCCCCATTGCGCTGATCGCCTCCTTCGCTTCCATATTCGGCGCCCTGCTGGGGCTGGCGCTGCCCGCCAACGTGGTGCAGTTGCTGCTGGGCGTGGTCATTCTGGGCATGTTCGTGCTGATGAGTTTTTCCACCCCCTCCGTGCCGGCACAGGCGGGCAGGGCCGACCCCATCGCGGCGTTCCTGCAAATACGGGGGGAGTATTTCGACAGCGGCCGCAACGAAATGGTGCCGTGGACGCCCCGGCGCATGGCGCTGGGGCTGTGTCTGTTCTCCGGAGTGGGACTGATGGCCGGCATGTTCGGCCTGGGCGCGGGATGGGCCAACGTGCCCGTGCTGACGATGGTGATGGGCGTACCCCTCAAGATCGCGGTGGGCACCAGCTATTTTCTGCTGGCGATTGCCGATACTTCCGCCGCCTGGGTCTACCTCAACCGAGGCGCCCTGTTACCGCTCATCATCACCCCCTCGGTGCTGGGCATCATGCTGGGCGCCCGGCTGGGCGCCCGGCTGCTGGCGCGCCTGGAAGCCCGCGTGATCCGCCGGGTGGTGCTGGCCGTGCTGCTGCTGGCGGGTCTGCGGGCGCTATTGAAAGGATTCGGAATATGAAATCACCCGATCCATCGGCCGGGGAAAAGAAAGCTGCGGCGTCCCCGGAAATGGGCCCGGTCTTTGCCATCCTCGAGGAGTGGGGGGTGCGCATCGGCGTGGTGCTGGCCGTTACCGGTTTTGTCCTCTACGTGACCGGATGGCTCAGCCCGCTGTTGCCCATTGATGATTTGATCCGCTCCTGGGGCCTTCCGGCCGACGATTTTCTGCGCCGCACCGGCCTGCCCGGCGGCTGGGGATGGGCGGGGTTGCTCGGCCACAGCGATATGCTGGCCCTGGCGGGCCTGGTGCTGCTGTCCAGCGTGGCGGGGGCGGCCTACCTGGGGCTGTTGCCCCGCCTGCTCAGAGCCCGCGACCGGATTTACGCCTTGCTGGTCGTGCTGCAACTGGGCGTGTTCCTGCTGGCCGCCAGCGGCTGGCTGACCGGCGGCCACTAGCC
>CBDUSX010000162.1:0-6648 GCA_965369935.1 uncultured bacterium | reverse complement strand
GGGGGCTGGATGATCCGTGCGAGCAGAGTTGGATGGCTTAAATTTTCGTATAACGGCCTTACTGGCCTGGTGCTTTCAGAAAATTAAAGGTTTGTGTATATGAGCCTTTCCCATGTGGTGCTGCCATTTAGCGACTGATCGGTACCACAACGATACCCAATATTGATAGCCCCTGCCCCGGTGTGCCAGCACATTTTGCGGTCATCGAATGCGCCCACATCGGTATCGCATGAATTTTTACTAATGGAGTCTCCCGGCTCAATGAAACCCCATGAATGATTGTTGTTAAAATACCAGGCAACTCCGTTTGCCACGTGGGTTATGGTAGTGTTTATTCCCGTATCGAAGGTTACATCCGCAAATGGCGCATGGGCCGCGACTATGAGATTCGCATTGCCGATAGGCCGACAGGCCAGCAAGAATTGAGACCCGCCACACCCGGAAAAAATTCCGCTTAAAGCAACTCCGGTGGTATTAAAGTCATCTGAATAACAAAGGTTCCACCCGCCGCTTGTCACTTGTGATTCAGGAAGGTTTGTTTGGATTCCGGAAAAGGAATTAAAGCCACCTCCGGAAAGCTGTCCGCCTTCCTCTTCCAGACAAGCTCCCAGAACAAATCCCAACCCAAACAAAATCAAAAACAGAAAAATCCGGGGCGTCCCACGATTCCTTTTATTCGCCATGACCCCCGCCTCCAGTGTCGTTTCCTGTGTCCCGCCTCAATATCCAATCGCTGCAAATATAGTACCTTTCTTGAAGGGAAAATCACGGGCATCAATCATGAAGCGATGCGAGATCGTTTTCTTGATAGATCTTGCTACCGTTCAGGCGGCCTCCCTCATCGCGCCATGAAATGAAACGGTGTGTGGATCGGGACAGAGTGTAATAAATACGGCGGGATTTGAAGCAAATAAACGGGCGGGCCAGAACCCCCACCCGCACGCAATGCCCCAGTATCACACACCTTTGTTGCCTTCGAGCCTGACAGCAAGGCCGTGATCGGCTTTGAGGTTGGAAAGCGCACGGCAGAAACCACCTATCGCTTCATTTGGGATTTGAGTAGGCGGCTTGTCGGAAAGCCTCAGATCAGTACGGACGGATTCAGGCCATACATCACGGCAATTGAACATGCCTTTGGGGCGGACGCCCATTACGCGCAAATCGTTAAGACCTATGCAGCCGAAAATCCCGGCGGTAGTCGCTACCGGCCTCCCAAGATTTCAGGGGTAGAAATAACAAGAATCTCCGGCAATCCGAAACGTAGGGCCTGCACGTCTTATGTGGAAAGGAACAATTGGACGATCAGGACACACCTGCGGAGGTTTACGCGGCTATCAAACGGCTTCTCCCGCAAGCTGGACAACATGAAGGCCGCTCTTGCGCTGTGGTTCTGGTATTATAACTTTTGCCGGATTCACGGCTCTACGAGAATCACGCTAGCGATGGCGCTTGGCGTTACTGACCGTGTGTGGGATTTGGG
This sequence comes from uncultured bacterium, assembly GCA_965369935.1. Taxonomy (GTDB): domain Bacteria; phylum SAR324; class SAR324; order SAR324; family JACQKK01; genus JAPUIH01. The sequence goes on along the minus strand of CBDUSX010000162.1, from coordinate 5,168 downwards.
AGAAATTGTATGAACCCACATTTCCCATTCCTTCTCGATGAAAAAATCGGAGGGCGCGACCGGCATGATGTGGATTTCAATTTGAAAATAGTGATATTGAAAGTTAGAGGGATGGTTTGGCCCGGATTGAGGGCTCCATCTGGGAAGTATCAGTTCATGCTTGGGGGAGTTGTGCCATGCGAATCTTGATTGCGGGGGGAATCGTGCTGGTGATCGCGTTGCTAATTGTCGCTCTGGCTTACTTTGGAAATTACCCCGGCGGATAGGGCCCGTTCTTTCAAAATAGCCCACTACCCAACACGGAGTAGGGGTTGACTTTAGGCGAAAAAACGGTTCATTTGTGGCGAGGATTCTCACTACAGATTCAGCTTGCAACCCCAGGACGACGCCGGGCGGGTGGTATGGCGTTGCACCTGGGAGTCTCAAAAAACCAAAGCAACAGTCGGAATCCGGGCGGCGTAAGCGATTGTGTTGAACTTTCCCGCACTTCCAACCCAAAAGGAGCGAAAAGCTATGAAAAAGCTGATACTCGCTGTAACGGCCACCTTCGCCGCGTACGCGCTTTTGAGCAGTACGGGGTTCGCCGCATCCGAGACCCTTGAGATCATCAAAAAGCGGGGCGTGCTGCGCTGCGGGGTTAACCCGAACACACCGGGCTATGCCGCGGTGGACAACAAAGGGGTCTATCAGGGCTTCGACACGGATTTCTGCCGAGCCATCGCCGCAGCCATCCAGGTGAAGGTCGAATTTTTTCCTCTCACGGGGAAGGAGCGCTTTCCGGCGCTGCAATCGGGCGAGGTGGACATGCTCTCCCGGCGCACCACCTGGACCATGAGCCGCGACACGCGGCTTAGATTCCAGTTCGCCGCCGTTACCTACTATGACGGCCAGGGCTTCATCGTGCGCAAAAGCTCCGGAATCAAGAGCGCCAAGGATCTGGACGGCGCCACGGTGTGCGTTGCCACGGGAACGACCACCGAGTTGAACCTGGCGGACTACTTCCGGAAGAACAACATGAAGCTCAAGGCGCTGACCTTCGAAAACGCCGACGTGGTGCGCAGCACCTATGAATCCAAGCGGTGCGACGCAATGACGGGCGATGCCTCCTCCCTGGCGGCGAACAAGACCATCATGAAAAATCCCCGCGACCATATGATCCTGCCGGAGATCATCTCCAAAGAGCCTCTGGCCCCGCTTTCCCGTCATGGGGACAACGAGTTCAACGACATTATCCGCTGGGTCATCAACGCGATCATCATCGCGGAGGAAAAGGGCATCACCAAGGCCAATGTGGAACGGGTCGCGAATACGTCCAACGATCCAGAAGTGCAGCGCATGCTGGGCAAGTCCGGCTCGATGGGCAAGGACCTGGGGCTTGATCCCAAATGGGCTCTCCGCGCCATCAAGGCGGTGGGGAACTACGAGGAGTTGTTCGAAAAGCATCTCGGGATTGATAGTCCACTGGGATTACCGCGCGGCTACAACCGCCTGTGGAACAAGGGCGGCATCCTGTTTGCGCCGCCTGTCCGCTAAACTTCTCCCGGGCGAGGGGATTGCCGGATACCGAACCGCCGGGCATGGCGTGACGGAAAGCCACGCCATGCCTTCCCACAGCATTCGTCCCCGGGTGGCAACGGACGGCCGGGGAACGAGTAAGCGGTAGTGGGGGGTTGGCGTGACAGGCAATCCGCCCGCGCCGGATTGCAGCCGCACCGGCGGAAGGTGCGCCGGCGAGCGGCGGCAGATGGCTGTGCCGAGGGCGTCCGCGGCTTGCCAAAAAGCCGGGGGAATTTTGTGGGAGAGCAAGATTGAAGCGAATATTTAAATGCATGGTGCCACTTGCCGCCGCGCTGCTCCTGTTGTCCGTGGGTGCCCTGGCGAAGGAGAAATGGGCCGCCGACCTGGAAAAAAAGGGATGGGTGCGGCTCAACGCGAAGGAGGTAAAAAAGACGATGCTTGATGCCACCCTTGCACCCGACGGCAAAGGCTATCAGGTGTATGTGGCGCCCGACGGAACCATGAATTTCAAATCCTTTTTGGGATGGATGGACAAAGGCAAAGGGAAAATCACGAAGGGTGGTCTGTTTTGCCGCACCTGGAAAAACCTCCGCTCCGGAAAGACCCTTTGCACGAGCATGTGGAAAAAGGGCGACACGTATATGAGTGTAAAGAAAAATGGCCAGGTTTTTCGAACCCTGCTAATTTCAAGAGGCAATCCCCAAAACATTTAGACCTTGGAATTTCGGTTGCTTGTTTGCCCCGGTGCGTTATTGCATCTCGGGTGTAATTTTTCGTTCACCGCCTTTGCGCTCGTTGCCGTAACCGGAGAGGACGGACGAGCAGTCTTGTCCGTCCTTGTCTCTTTCCGTGCCGCCCTTCCGAAATCATAAGACGGTTTCTCTAAGACAAATGCATTCATGACCGAGATCGGCTGGAAACAGACCAAGGCCCACCAGCTTTCCTGGCGCAATCCTGTTGTGCGTTCGGCGGTATTCCAGGTCACGACCCTTGTATTGGTCGGGCTTGGCTTTTATGCGATTTTCCAGAACACCGTCGCCAATTTGACCAAGCGCGGCATCACCTCCGGCTTTTCATTCCTGAAAATCGAGTCCGGCTTCGCCATCAGCGAGGCGATGCCCGTTCCAATGCTGGAGCCAGGATTCGTTGCATTTATCAGTTCGATATTCCTGGGGCTGACCGCGGCCTACATTCTCCACAAATGGGTAACGTGGAAGGGAAAGACTGTTGGAGGGGATTACCGTCTGGTGCTGCTCACCATCTTTTTTATATTTATCGTTCCGGCGCTCACCTATTACCTAACCAACCGCTACTACATCACCGAGACCTACACGGAGGCCAGCAGCTACGGAATCGGCCTGACCACGGGAATTTTCAATACGATCAAGATCTCCATCATCGGCTGCATCCTGGCGACTATTCTGGGATTTATCGTGGGCATATCCCGCCTCTCGTCCAACTGGCCGGTGGCCCACCTGGCGGCGGCCTATGTGGAGATCATCCGCAACATCCCCGTCCTGCTCCAGATTTTTTTCTGGTACTTCGCGGTCATCCGCACCCTTCCGGCGGTGCGGCAGAGCATCAATTTTTTCGACGTTTTCATTCTCAACAACCGAGGGGTCTACCTTCCGGATCCGACGCCCCTATTCGGCTTCCATCCATTTCTGGGGGCCCTTTTTCTGGCCTGTGTACTGGTCTATTTCCGGGTGCGCCATGCGCGGATGTTCCAGGACAAAACGGGTGAGCAATTGTCGGTGGTGCTCCCCGCCGTCGCGATTTTCATTGCCCTTCCCGGCCTGGTCTGGCTGGTGTTCGGAGCGCCGGTTCAGTTGTCCTACCCGGTGCTGAAGGGATTCAACTTTCAGGGCGGTCTAAATCCCTCACCGGAGTACGCGGCGTTGTTGGCGGGCCTTTCCATCTACCACGCCTCCCAAATCGCGGAGATCGTCCGGAGTGGAATTCAAGCGGTTTCGATCGGCCAAAAGGAAGCGGCCCGGGCTCTGGGGCTGCGGGGAGGTTTTGTGATGCGGCTGGTGGTAATCCCGCAGGCCATGCGGGTAATCATTCCGCCGCTGACCAGCCAATACCTGGGGGTCACCAAGAACAGCTCCCTGGGGGTGGCCATTGGATTTCCGGAACTGGTGAGCGTGGGGGGCACCATCCTCAACCAGAGCGGTCAGGCTATTGAAATTATCGGGATCACGATGGCGGTTTACCTGACGGCAAGCCTACTGATTTCGATCTTCATGAACTGGTACAACGCCAAAATGAAGCTGGTGGAACGATGAGAAGCGAATTAACCGGCGCCCCATCCCCCATGAAGGTGGGGCCTCCAAAATTGAGCATTGGCCCGGTGGGATGGATCAGGAAGAACTTCTTCAACACCTGGTACAATTCCCTCCTCACCCTGCTTTCCGTGTGGTTGACGTACTACGTGGTCACCTCCTTATATGACTGGGCGGTGTCGCTTGCCCAGTTCACAGGAAGCGACCCGGAGCTTTGTAAGGGCATTGATGGCGCCTGCTGGCCGGTAATTACCGACAACTTCGGTTTATTCATGGTGGGCACCTACCCGTTCGAACTGCGCTGGCGCCCTCAATTGGCGATGCTGGTGGTGGTTGCCCTGGCCGCGCTGGCCATTTTGCCGCGAATCCGCCGAATGCGTATATACCACTTGGCGTGGCTGGTCGCGCCGGTGGTTGTGTTTTTCATCATCAAAGGCAGCGAAACCCTGGGTTTGGCGCCCGTGGAAAGTCGGCTTTGGGGCGGAGCGATGCTGACGATAATTCTCTCCGTCGTAGGAATCGTATTCGCTTTTCCCATAGGGTTGGCGCTGGCGCTGGGCCGGCAGAGTAAGCTGACCGTGATCCGCCTGCTGAGCATAGGCTACATCGAATTGATCCGTGGCGTACCGCTGATTACAGTGCTGTTCATGTCGTCCATCATGCTCCCGCTCTTCTTCCCCGAAGGGTTCAACCTGGACAAGGTGTTGCGGGCGCAGGTCGGGATAGTCATGTTCGCTGCCGCATATCAGGCCGAAGTGGTGCGCGGAGGGCTGCAGGGAGTCCCCAGGGGTCAGGCGGAAGCCGCGGCCGCGTTGGGGCTGAACTACTGGAAGACGATGGGGCTGATTGTTTTGCCCCAGGCCCTCAAGATCGTGATCCCGACCATGGTCAGCAGTGCTATTTCGCTGCTCAAGGACACCTCCCTGGTGGTGATCATCGGGCTATTCGATCTGCTCGGGGTTGCCAACTTGGTGCTGGCCAATCCAATTTGGCTTGGGAAGATGTTTGAAACCTATGTATTTGTGGCGGCCATCTATTGGGTGATTTGCTTTTCCATGTCGCGCTATGCCAGGCGGCTGGAAATCCGGTTTTCCGCCGCCGATCACTAGGTTTCCGCTAAGAGAATTCAAGGGGCGGGACCGCGCTTGACAGGATGAAATGACGATGAGCACCAAGCGGGCAGGCAACAACGAGGTCATGATAGAAATCCGCCGAGTAGACAAGTAGTTTGGCAGTTTTCAAGCACTCAAAAAAATGACCTCATGGTGAGACGGCAGGAAGTGGTGGTGGTCTGCGGGCCCTCCGGCTCCGGCAAATCCACCCTGATCCGCACCATCAACCGGCTGGAAGAGCACCAGCAGGGGC
>CBDUSX010000161.1:0-6656 GCA_965369935.1 uncultured bacterium | reverse complement strand
CCGACGTAGATGAACACGTCCACTCCCCTGCGTTCCAGTTCTTCCGGGCGCATCGGTTCCAATTCCTGCTCGTGCGGAATGGCGGTGGCCAGGTGAATGGCCGCCTTGAGGTATTTGGGCCGGTAGCGGATTTGCGTTTTCGGCCCGTGCTTTTTCGAGGAACTGGACACGAAGGCCACCTCCACCGGCCGTCCCAGCTCCTTTTCCAGCCGCTTGCGCTGGTAGTTGCTCAGGATGAGCGCCATCTGTTGCCCGGCGGCCACCCGGCCCCGGCTGCTCAGCACCGCCACCCGCACCGCCGTGGGAAGTTGCGGCCCGGCGGGGGCCACCTCCTCGTAAGGCTTCGCCCGAGGCGGGGGCGGAGGCGCGGGCAGCACCGGGCGCGGCGGAGCGGAAGGTGGGGGAGGCCCGGTCGCGGGCTGCTCGGCGGACGGCTCGGCCGCCTTGGCCGCCGGGGGAGGCGGAGCCACGGGCTCCGAAGAAAAGCAGGAGGAGACCGTTGCCCCGAACAGGAGCAGCATACAGATCAGGAAGCTGGCGCGCATGGTGGCCGGTGAGTCCATAATTCCATCCATGGAAAATGGCGGGTGCGAACCGAAAGCGGAGGAGTGGCCAGGGTTGCTTTCGGCGCTATTCTCATTCATTTAAAGGGAATGGGCCGATTTTCACAAGGTAGAAATGCGGGCCGGGGGTTGCGCCCGCGGCATCCGCAGGTGGAGCGAGACCAGCCATGGCCGTGAACCGGGTCGCCATGACCCCCCTGACGCTGCTGCAGCGCACCGCGCGGGTCTTTCCGGAGCGCATCGCCACGGTGTACGAGGGCCGGCGCGTGCCCTACCGGCAGTTCTACGAGCGCGCCTGCCGCATGGCCCAGGGCCTGAAGGGGCTGGGCCTGCCCCATCAGGGTCGGGTGGCCGTGCTGGCGCCCAACGTGCCGGTGATGCTGGAGGCCCATTTCGGCGTGCCCCTGGCCGGCGGGGTGCTGGTGGCCATCAACACCCGGCTGGCGGCCCACGAGGTGGCCTACATCATCAACCACTCCGGCGCGGAGCTGCTGGTGGCGGAGCGGGGCATGCTGGGCATGGTCAAGGCCATGCTGGACGATTTGCCCGGCGTGCGCAAAATAATCGTGGCCGAAGACGACCTGGCGGGCCCGGACGACGGCTGGCGGCCGCCCGAGGCCCTGGACTACGAGGAATTCCTGGCCGCCGCCTCCGCCGATGAGCCGGAAATTCCGGTGACGGACGAGGACGAGCTGATCTCCCTCAATTACACCAGCGGCACCACCGGCAAGCCCAAGGGGGTGATGTTCACCCACCGCGGCGCCTACCTGAACGCCGTCAGCAACTGCCTGCAGAACGGGCTCACCGGCCGCTCCGTGTACCTGTGGACGCTGCCCATGTTCCACTGCAACGGCTGGTGTTTCACCTGGGCCGTCCCGGCGGCGGGCGCCACCAGCGTGTGCATGCGCGCCGTGGAGCCCCACCGCATGCGCGAGCTGATCGAGGCGGAGGGCGTGACCAATTTCTGCGGGGCGCCCATCGTGCTCAACATGCTGGCCACCCTGCCCGGCGCGGAGGAATTCAAGTTCAAAAACCGCGTGCGGGCCTCCACCGGCGGGGCGCCGCCTTCGCCGACCCTGCTGGCGGCCATGGACCGCATGAACGTGGAGGCCATCCATCTCTACGGGCTCACCGAAACCTACGGCCCCATCACTATCTGCGAAGTGCAGGAGGATTGGCTGAAGCTGCCTCTGGAGGAATACGCCGCCCAGGTGGCGCGCCAGGGCGTGGCCCATCCCCTGGCCGGAGAGGTGACGGTGCTGGACGCCGAAAACCGCCCGGTGCCCGCCGATGCCGGCACCATGGGGGAGGTCTGCGTGCGGGGCAACATCGTCATGAAGGGCTATTACAAGGACGAGGCGGCCACCGAGGAGGCCTTCCGGGGCGGCTGGCTCCACACCGGCGACCTGGGGGTGCTCCATCCGGACGGCTACATCGAGTTGAAGGACCGCGCCAAGGACATCATCATCAGCGGCGGCGAGAACATCTCCACCATCGAGGTGGAAAACACCCTGGACGCCCATCCGGACATCGCCGAGGCCGCCGTGGTCTCGCGGCCCGACAAGCAGTGGGGCGAGGTGCCCGTGGCCTTCGTGCTGCCCAGGGAGGGCAGTAAGCTGACGGAATCCGAAGTGATCGAATTCTGCCGCGAAAATCTGGCCCACTACAAATGCCCCAAGGAGGTGATCTTCGAGGCCCTGCCCCGCACCTCCACGGGCAAGGTGCAGAAATTCGCCCTGCGCGAGCGCATGTGGGAGGGCCAGGCCAGCCGCGTGAAAGGCCACTGATGGACGTGCGGGACAACCGGCTCTACCTGGGGGGCTGCGCCGCGGAAGCCCTGGCGGGTGAGTTCGGCACGCCGCTCTACGTCTACGAGGAAGAGCAGCTCCGCCGCCGCTGCGCGCTGTTCAAGGAGAGCTTCGCCGGCGCCCCCCTGGACATCCACTACGCCCTGAAGGCCAACGGCAACCCCGCCGTGCTGGCCGTGATGCGCGACGAGGGGCTGTTCATTGACGCCGTCTCGCCCTTCGAGGTGCGGCTCTGCCTGGAGCTGGGCTTCGCAGCCGGCGAGATCATCTTCACCGGCAACAACACCAGCGAAGACGAGCTGCGCTATTGCCTGGAGCATGGCGTGGCCGTCAACGTGGGCTCCCTGGCCGAGCTGGACACCTTCGGCCGGCTCAACGGGGGCGGGACGGTGGCCCTGCGCATCAACCCGGACGTGGGGGCGGGGCACCATCCCCACGTGATCACCGGCGGCCCGAATTCCAAGTTCGGCATCTATCACACTGCCGCGGAGGAAATTCAGGAACTTTTGCGGCGCCACAAGCTGCGCCTGACGGGCATCCATTCCCACATCGGCACGGGCATCCTGGAAGCCGCCCAGATGCTGGAGGCCATGGAGATCATCCTCCATACCGCGCGGAACTTCGCCGAGCTGGAATTCATTGATTTCGGCGGGGGCTTCGGCATCCCCTACCGCCCGGGGCAGGAGCCGCTGTCCCTGCCGGAGCTGGGAGCCGCCATGACCAAGCGCTTCGCGGAGTTCTGCGAGGAGTACGGCCGCCCCCTGCGCATGAAGCTGGAGCCGGGGCGCTGGCTGGTGGCCCAGGCCGGCACCCTGCTGGCCCGCGTCACCAACGTGCAGGCCACCCCGGCCCACACCTTCGTGGGCACGGACACGGGCTTCAACCACCTCGTGCGCCCGGCCATGTACGGCGCCTATCACCACATCGTCAACGCCTCCGCCGTGGAGGGCGAGGAACAGCAGGTGGTGGTGGCCGGCAACATCTGCGAGTCCGGCGACGTGTTCACCCACGGCAAGGACGGCCCGGAAGACCGCGGCCTGACCCGCCCGGAGATCGGCCACCTGCTGGCCCTGCGCGACGCCGGGGCCTACGGCATGACCCTGGCCTCCCAGTACAACATGCGCCCCCGCCCGGCGGAGGTGATGGTCAACAAGGGCGAGCCCCGCCTGACCCGGCGGCGCGAAACCTACGAGGACGTGGTGGGGACATTCGTCGGGCCGGACGGCCCGGGGGGATAGGATTGAATTTGGGTGGTGACGGCAGGAGAACTTCGCTCTACCTCGAGATTTTTCTAGCGACTTTGACCCACTCTTTAACCAGTTTCGGCAATCTGTCCACCACCTCGTATCCGAACAACACCTCGTCAAGGTAACCCATGTGGAGCAGGTCACAGATTCGGCAAAGATAAGAACGCCCTTTCAGCCACCAAGTATCGTAGGCGTCTACAAATAGGTAATGGCTAATTTTTCTCCCTTCCTGCTCCAAAAGCTCCTCAGCTTCAAAACCATCCAGTTGAGTTTCATATACGGCATCTGCGACTCTGCTCCCGAATGACGTCGTGTGGTAGTATTCCTTTATCTCCCAAATTGCGACCGGGTTTAACGCTGCTGGAAAAGCCCCATCAAGTCTTCTTGAGAAAGTTCTGACCGGTATGGAATCTATCGTCACGGTCGTCAAGAAACGAGGATCGTAATCGCAGGGCATACCTGACGCATTTGCTTCGATCAGCATGTTAATTATGCCGGTGAAATAGGCAGGACCTTTTTTCTCGCCCCTCTGTTTGTTCATTGGCAGGGGACAAGCAGGTGAAAGCTGCGATTTCAATTTGTGGAACAGGGATTTTGCCTGCTCTAATCTCATCAGATTCGATTCGGCGACGGTGTTTAGTAGCTTTGCGCGATGCTGGAAATATTCAATGATTTCCTTACCAAATTCGGTTGGATTCCCATGGGCGTCAATTACATGCAGGTACTTCAAATCGAGTTTACGCAGTGCATTTTCAATTTCAGTTGGGGTTGGCACCTTGATCCGATTTTTGCCACGAACGGTATACCCGCACTTTTGGCTAATTATTCTCACATGCGCCCAAAAATTTGGGGGCTGGCTCAGGAATTTCGAATTGGGTTTCATGAATTCGACTCTAGGTATTTCCGAACAAATTCTTCAAGTTTCAACCCCAGCGCTTCACAAATTTCATGAATTTCGACCAATTCAAGACGGCGCTCGCCCGTCTCGTATTTGCTCACAAATGACTGAGGGTGGCCCAAGATTTCTGCGAGTTGGACTTGCCGTAAGCCCACTTCTTTGCGAGCTTGGAGCAGCAGGCGACCGACAACATTTCTGGAGGCAGTAATTTTCAGACTCACATTATTTGTGGCTTGACAAATATCCTATAACGGGATATTAGATTTCCAGTCGCAAAAATGATTCACAGGGATTCCCCGAGCACGGACGCACGATGATTCAGCAACATCTTTTCCAGGAGTCGGGTCAGCGCATTATAAAGCCGTTAAAGGGACAACTGCTGAAATGGGTTGGAAACAAGCAAAGGTTTGCCGCCGAAATTATTTCTTATTTCCCCGACAATATCGAAAAATACTTCGAGCCATTCCTTGGCAGTGGTGCAGTTCTGACCACTCTCGCACACGAGAAATCTTTCGGCTCCGATGCCTTTGGGCCCTTACTCGAAATCTGGTTGGCATTGAAGCGCGATCCAGACCTTTTGAAAGGCTGGTACGCGGACCGATGGAATCTCCTTACCCTGGCGAACAAGCGAGAAGTCTACGACAAAATCCTAGCTTCATATAATGACGAGCCTAATGGCGCCGATCTCGTATTCTTGTGTCGATCATGTTACGGCGGTGTCGTCCGGTTTCGACAGATTGACGGATATATGTCCACACCTTGTGGGGTCCACAATCCGATTCGTCCAGAAGCTTTTTCGCGTCGAGTGGATGAATGGCACCGCAGGGTACCCGGAGCGGACTTTGCCGTAATGGATTATGCAGACGCAATGAGCCTTGCGAAAAAGGGAGACTTCATATACTGCGATCCCCCCTACAGCCATAGTCAGGCTATATTATTTGGAGCACAGGGTTTTGAATTCAATCACTTAATCCAGATCATCGCACAATGTAAAGCCCGAGGAGCCGACGTCGCCCTGAGCATAGACGGCACCAAACGTTCCGGCGATTTGGTCTGTAATATTGAAGTGCCTAAGGGGCTATTTGAGCGGGAAATCTTTATTCATGGCGGTCGCTCAATGCTGAAACGGTTCCAGATGAACGGGAAATCACTGGAAAAGGAGGTAGTTGCTGACCGACTACTGCTTACCTATTGATTCCTCCTGTCCGATTTATCTACCTGCTCCAAGAACGCGATTATCGTCCTTCCCCCTGACCAGGGGTTCCACGGCGGCGATGGGCTCCAGGCGGTTGAGGGCGTAGAGGTGGATGCCGTCCACCCCTTCGGCGAGCAGGCCCTCCACCTGGCGCAGGGCGAATTCCAGCCCGCAGGCCGCGGCGGCTTCCTTGTCCTCCCCGCATTTTTCCAGATCGGCCAGCAGGGCCGGCGGCACGGCCACCCCGCACATGCCGCAGAACTGGGTGATCTGCGCGGCCGAGAGGGCGGGCAGGATGCCCGCCTCGATGGGAATGTTCACCCCGGCGGCATGCAGGTCGTCCCGCCAGCGCAGGAAGTGGGCGTTGTCCAGGAAGAACTGGGAGATCAGCACCTGCGCCCCGGCTTGCACCTTCTCGATCTGGTGGGCCAGGCTGGCCTCGTAGCCGGGGGCCTCCACGTGGCCTTCCGGATAGCCCGCCGCGCCGATGCCGAACCCGCCCTCGGCCTCGATGGCCCCTATCAGTTCCACCGCGTAGTGGAACCCGTCCGGCGGCGGCTGGAAGCCGGTTTCTCCGGCGGGCGGGTCGCCCCGCAGGGCCATGATGTTGTCAATGCCCGCCTCCCGCAGTTCGGCCAGCCGGGCGCTGATTTCGCCCTTCGTGTGGGCCACGCAGGTCAGGTGGGCCATCACCTCCAGCCCCAGTTGCCTGATGTGGCTGCACACCTCCAGGGTGCTGTGGCGGGTGCCGCCCGCGGCGCCATAAGTGACGGAGATATAGTCCGGCGCGAACTCCCGGATGCCGGCCAGCCGCTTCTTCAGGTTTTCCACCCCCTGGGGGGTCTTGGGCGGAAAGAGCTCGATGGAAAACAGGGGCCGGCCGGATTCGAACAACTGGCGGATATGCATGGAGTCGCCGTCCTGCGCAAAGGGGAAACCTGCCTG
>CBDUSX010000160.1:0-6659 GCA_965369935.1 uncultured bacterium | reverse complement strand
TCCCGCAGGGTTTCCTGCCAGGCGGCTTTCAGTTCGGTGATGGAGGCGTCCACCCAGGGCGTGCCGCCGCCGGCTGGGTCACCGCTGATGGTGAAGCGCCCGCCGTCGGTGACCGTGCCCAGCATCTTGCAGGGCGCGCCTTCCATCATCTGCTCGAATTCGGCCCGCCGCGCCGGGGGCACGGCCACCACCAGCCTGCTGGGCGTTTCGGAGAACAGCAGCGCGTCGGCCGCCAGGCCCTCCGCCCCGGCAAGGGCGGTAAAGTCGAGTTCCATGCCCAGTCCGCCCGCGAAGGCCATCTCCGCGCAGGCCACGGCCAGCCCGCCATCGGCGCAGTCGTGGGCCGCGCTGACCAGCCCCGCGGCCATGGCCCGGCCCAGGGCCTTGTAGGCGGCAAGGGCAGGGGCGGGCTGCACGGTGGGCACCGCGCCGCCTGCCAGCCCCAGCTCGAGGTAATATTCGGAGGCGCCCAACTCGTCCCGGGTGCGCCCGATCAGGTAGACAGCCTCGCCCGGCGCCTTGGCGTCCATGGTGATCGCCTTGCGCACGTCTTCCACGATGCCCACCGCGGAGACCAGCAAGGTGGGCGGGACGGATATGCGCAACTCCCCGGACACATAGTCGTTTTTCATGCTGTCCTTGCCGGAGATGAGGGGCACGCCGTAGGCCACCGCCGTGTCGTACAGGCCCCGCACCGCCCGCACCAGTTGGGCCGCCTTGTAGGGCGCATCCGGATTGCCGGGGGCGGGCAGGGGGTCGCACCAGCAGAAATTGTCCAGCCCCGCGATGCGCTCCGGATTGCCCCCCACGGCCACGATGCCCCGCACCGCCTCGTCCAGGGCGCAGGCGGCCATGTGGTAGGTGTCCAGAGCGGAGTAGCGGGGACAGATGCCGTGGCTGATGGCCAGCCCGCGCATGCTCTCCAGCACCGGGCGGAACACCGCCGCGTCGCTGGGCCCGTCGTTGTGCAACCCCACCAGCGGCTTGACGACGGAGGCGCCCTGCACCTCATGGTCGTAGCGGCGGATCATGGACTCCTTGGAGCAGACGTTGAGCCGGCCCAGCAGCGCCAGCAGGACGGAGGAGAAGTCCGCCGTGCGCGGGGCCTTGGCCTTGGCGGGCGCGGGCGGCTCCCAGCGGGCTTCGATGTGCATGACCGGCAGCCCTTCGTGCAGAAATTCCATGTCCAGCATGGCCACCAGCCGGCCCTCATGGAACGCCTTGAAATAGCCCGAGCCGGTGAATTCGCCCAGCACGGAGGATTCCACGTCCATTTCCTGCGACAGCGCCAGCAGCGCCTCCACATTTTCCGGCGGCACGGCCAGGGTCATCCGCTCCTGGGCCTCGGAGATCATAATCTCCCAGGGTTGCAGGCCGGGATATTTCAGGGGGGCGCGCTCCAGATGCAGCTCCGCCCCGCCGCTCATGCTGGCCATCTCGCCCACGGAGGAGGACAGCCCGCCGGCCCCGTTGTCCGTGATGGCGTTGAACAGACCCCGGTCGCGGGCCACCAGCAGGAAGTCGAACATCTTCCTTTGCACGATCGGATCGCCGATCTGCACCGCCGTGGAGGGGGAGGCCTCGCTCAACTCCTGGGAGGAAAAGGTCGCGCCGTGGATGCCGTCCTTGCCGATGCGCCCGCCCACCATCACGATCCTGTCCCCCGGGTCAATCCACTTCTCATGGCCCGGCCGCTCCCCGATGCGCGCGGGCAGCAGCCCGCCCGTGCCGCAAAACACCAGCGGCTTGCCCAGGAAGCGCTCGTGAAACGTCACCGATCCGTTGATGGTGGGCACGCCCGACTTGTTGCCGCCGTGCTCCACGCCGAGGCGCACGCCCTCGTAAATCCGGCGCGGATGGAGCAGGCGCGGGGGAAGGGGCTGATCGTGGAAGGGCGAGGCGAAGCAGAACACGTCGGTGTTGAACAGCAACTCGGCGCCCCGCCCCGTGCCGAAGGGATCGCGGTTGACCCCCACGATGCCCGTCAGCGCCCCGCCGTAGGGGTCCAGGGCGGAGGGGGAGTTGTGGGTCTCCACCTTGAACACGAAGCTCCACTCGTCGTCGAAGCGCACAACGCCCGCGTTGTCCGTGAACACGGACAGGCACCAGTCCTCCTCCCCCTGTGCCTCGCGCACCTCGCGGGTGGCGCCCTGGATGTAGGTCTTGTAGAGGGAGTGGATGGTCTCCGTTTCGCCGTGCTCGTCGGTGTAGGCGATGTCCGCGTTGAAAATCTTGTGCTTGCAGTGCTCGGACCAGGTCTGGGCCAGCACTTCCAGTTCCACGTCCGTCGCCTCGTCTCCCAGCCCCGCTTCCCGGCGCGCCTCGCGCACCCGCGGGGAGCGGTAGTGGGCCTGGATGGTCTCGATCTCCTCCATGCTCAAGGCCAGCAGCCGCTCGGTTGAAAGGGCGGCCAGCCGTTCGGCCGAATCCAGCGCGAACGTCTCAGCCCGCACGGAGCCTGTGAGGGAAACCCGGGGCAGGCGAAACAACTCGTCCCTGCGGGCCGGCCATTCGTCCCGGGCCAGCAGCAGCACCTGATGAATGAGATCGTTGGCCAGCCATTCGGCGGCCAGCCCCCCCGCCTCCTCCCGGGTGAGCGCGCCGGAGAGAAAGTAGCCCGTGGCCGTGTGGACGTGATGCCCGGCCTTCAGCGCCCGGCCCAGCCGGTATTCCAGGGATTCCTGGGCCGTGCGCCCCACGTTGTCCGTCACGCCGGGGCGGAAGCCCACTTCCACGTACCAGTCGAACTCGGCCTCGGCGATGGCCGCGCCGTCCACCCGGCAGCGGTGCAACACCGGGTTGGTGAACAGCTCCTCCCCCAGTTGCTGCGCGGGCACGGGCAGCCCGCTATTCTCCGTGACTCCGCCCGCCGCGGCGCCCGTGACGGCCTCGCCGTCAGCCGAGTCGTTCGACAATGCGGCGTCATCAAATAAGAAGATCGCGCAGGTGCGGACGGCTTCCAGGGGCAGGCCGGTAAAGCGGAGGATGCGCTCGCGCAGGGCGGCCCCCTGGGGGTCGGGATGTTCAGGCGCGGTGACGACTTCGATACGGTGGATCATTTCCGTGTCTTGGGCTGCCCGAAACTGGGCTGTATGGTCATTCTACCCCGCGAGCCGGTCAATTGGACAAGAAATCCTGCCGGCCGGAGAAAGCCTGGCTGAGGGTCACGTCGTCGGTGAATTCCAGGTTGGCCCCCACGGGCATGCCCCTGGCCAGGCGGGTGATCTTTTCCGCCTTGCCCGCCAACACCCGGCTCAGGTGCAGGGCCGTGACCTCGCCCTGGATGGAAGAGTTGGTGGCGATGATCAACTCCTGGGCCGGCTGCTTTTCCAGCCGCGCGGCGAGCTGCCGGATTTTCAACTGCTCCGGGCCGATGCCGTCCAGGGGCGAGATGGCGCCCATCAGCACGTGGTAGCGGCCCCGGAAGGCGCCGCTGCGCTCGATGACGTAAATGTCCGCGGGTTGCTCCACCACGCAGATCACCCGCTCGTCCCGGCGGGGGTCCTGGCAGATTGGGCAGAGCGCTTCTTCGGAGAAGCCCGAGCAGGTTTCGCAGAAGCGGATTTTCTCCTTGACCTGCAGCACCGCCTCGGCGAGGTGCCTGGCCGTCATGTCGTCGTAGCGGAGGATGCTGAAGGCCAGCCGCTGTGCAGTCTTTTGTCCAATTCCGGGCAGCCTGGCCAGTTCCTGAACCAGCCGTTCCAGGGAAGCCGGAATGTTCATGTGGTGAGTCCGGGAATGTTCAGGCCGCCGGCCATCTTGGACATTTCTTCCTGCATGAGCTTCTGGCCCTCGCGCACGCCCTCGTTCACCGCGGAGAGCACCAGGTCCTCCAGCATGCGGGGGTCTTCGCGGTCAATCACTTCGGGGTCGATGGTGATGGACAGGGCCTCGCCCTTGCCGTTGAAGCGCATTTTGACCATTTCGCCGCCCACGGACACGTCGAATTCCTTGCGGGCCAGCTCTTCCTGCTTGGCCTTCAGGTTTTCCCCCATCTGCTGGGCTTTGCGGATCAGGTCTCCCAGGTTGCCTTCAAACATCGTCCCTCCTGTCCGGCTGGTCTTCGCGGGATTGAATTCGCTCGATCCTGGCGTCGGGAAAGAAGCCCAGGATGCGCTGCACCTTGCCGTCCGCGGCGGCGGCTTCCCGCTCCGCGGCCCGGCGCGCACGCTCTCTTTGCTCCTCCCTGCCCACCATGGAGCGGTCGTGGCGGACTTTTCTATTGCTATCACGATTCAGGCGGAGATGGAACGGCGCCCCGAAGGCTCCGGCCAGCGGCTCGCGCAGGAATTCCACGTCCGTTTCGGAGATCCCGGCCCCGTCCTCGGGCGGCACCACCTCCACTTCCTCGTCCGTGATCGCCACCACTTCCGCCCGGCGCAGGTCCGCCGCCAGCTTGCGGCGGGACTCCTTGACCGCTTCCAGCAACGCCACCCAGCGCGGGTCCTCGCAGGGCAGGGGTTCATCGAGGGGCGCTTCGTCCACGGGCGCTGCCTGCACAGGCGCCTCATCCATGGGCTCGTCCGGGGGCGGCACGGTTTCAGCTGCTGGCGGCACGGTATCAGCCGGGGTATCCAGGCCTTCCGCGGAGTTGGGCGCGGCGGGCGCTGTGGCTATCTCTGCGGCAGCGGGCGCCGCGGGCCCGGAAGCTGATGCGGTGGCGGACGCTGGTTCCCCGGAGGGTTGCGGCTTGGCTTCAGGGGATACCGCTGAGGGGGCGCCGGTTGCTTCCGGCGGCGCGGCATTCTCCCCGGCGGGCCGGGGCTCGAGTTCCACTGAAAGTGGTGCGCGAGCGGCGCTTGTTTCTCCAGCGGAGGGCGGCGCGGCCCCCTCGGCCTCTCCGTCCTGCTCGCTGCCTTGTCCGGTGGGGGCGTTCCCGCCTGCGCCGGTGCCGCCGCCCTCCCTTTCACGGGGACGGGATGCGCTGGGAGGGCGCCGCTCCGGGCTGGAGGATTGCGGCGGGGCTGCGGGCCGGTCTCCGGCCAGCCGCCGCGCCTGGGCCAGCAGTTCCGGCACGCCCACCAGGGGCGCCACCCGGCAGGCCTTGATGAGCGCCATTTCGAAGCAGGCCCAGCTGTACTCGGAATGCCTGAGCTGGGATTCCAGTTCCAGCAGCAGGTAGAACACCTGCTGCAGCTCGTCCAGGCTGACGTCGTCCTTGCGGGCGCCGTAGAATTCCAGGGTGGAAGGGGGGTGATCCTGAAAGTAGAGGGTCTTTTCCCCGAGGGTCTTGTACAGGGAGAAGTCCTTGACCTCGCGCAACAGGGCTTCCAGCAGAGCCGTCAGGTCGTGCCCGCGCTCCACGATGGCCGCGAAGGCGGCGAGGGCGCCGTCGAGCGATTTGCCGAGCACCGCGCCCAGCAGGGTCAGCACCTCGCTGGCGTCCAGCGACCCCAGCACGCCCAGCACCTGCTCGTCCGTGGGCGAGGGCCCGGAGAACGCCACCACCTGATCCACGGCGGTGAGGGCGTCGCGCATGCCCCCCGCGGCGTTGCGGGCGATGGTTTCCAGGGCGGCGGGAGAAAGCTCGATTCCCTCCTCCTTGGTGACGCGGCCCAGGTATTCCACCATCAGGCCCAGGGGAATGCGGGGAAAGTCGAAGCGCTGGCAGCGGGACAGCACGGTCTCCGGGATGCGGTGGGGGGCGGTGGTGGCCAGCACGAAGCGGATGTGCGGGGGCGGCTCCTCCAACGTCTTCAGCAAGGCGTTGAAGGACTCCATGGTCAGCATGTGCACTTCATCTATGATGTAGGTCTTGAAGGCGCACTTGGCCGGGGCGTACCTGGTGTTCTCCCGCAGCTCGCGGATGTTGTCTATGCCGCGGTTGGAGGCGGCGTCAATCTCGACCACGTCCGGGGAAGCGTTGTGGGTGATTTCCTCGCAGTTGCCGCAGGCGTTGCAGGGCTCGCCCTCGGCCGGATTCAGGCAGTTGATGGCCTTGGCGAGGATGCGCGCCGCGCTGGTCTTGCCCACGCCGCGGGAGCCGGCGAACAGATAGGCGTGGGCGGTGCGTCCGCTCTGCACCGCGTTGCGCAGCGCCCGCACCACCGTCTCCTGACCGATGAGGTGCTCAAACCGCATCGGGCGCAGCTTGCGGGCAAGAACGACGTATTCCATGGGTTGCTCAGCCCCGGGCGGGGCGGGCGGCGGCGGCGCCGGGTTGCTTGGGGAAAGCCGGGTTTCCGCGGCACATCTTCGGAATCGTGGTGCTGCTTCCTTTCGGACCTGACACGGTAGGAGTCCTCCGATTGCGCGGAAACCCGGCCCAAAACACTACCCTATACAAAGGGAACCATTGTTCCTTGCCGGCCGAAAATCTTCACCTGCTATGGGTCCATGGTCAAGGCTCAATCGTCAAGGCTCTATCGTTAGGGAAATGGGCGGCAAACGCAAGAAGCGCGGAGGGGTGAAATGCCATCAGCCGCGAAGAACCATTGAGGCGAAGCAAGCTCGGCAATTGCAGCAGGTGCAACCCGGCCGGCGGGAGGGGCAACCGGCCGGCAATGCGTAGGGCGCTGTAACGACCGAATTGCAGATGCGCGCTACAGATTTGTTTTAATTGTGAGGCGGCCAAATGCGTGGAAGTCTGGTTGCCACGAAACTTCCTTAATTTCGCTACTTCTGAACACAACGCTATAGCCGACGGAATACCGGCCTAG
>CBDUSX010000159.1:0-6680 GCA_965369935.1 uncultured bacterium | reverse complement strand
ATGGGAATGGGCATGATGCACTTCCTGGAAGAGTTGCCGGAGGCCAAGCGGGACAAGCTCGAGCAGCTCAAGTTGACCACGGGCCAGGCCATGATGGCCAAGCGGTTTGAGATGCGGAAAGCGAGGCGCAAGCTGCGTGAGGCTATGCAGAAGTTTCCGCTGAACAGCAAGGCCGCCGAATCCCACTGGCAAGCTCTCAATAACGTGCGGCGGGAAATGTTTCGTGTGCGCCTGGGAATGATGGCCCAGATGCAACAGATCGTGGGCAAGGAATTGTGGGACAAGATGCACAGCGAACGCGAAGCCTCCCGGCATGGGGAGCGCGGAATGCGCCATCGCTGAGCCGCGCCGGCCCGCCTCAAGGCTCCGAAGGCCCGTCACTGGACAGGGTTGAGAGCATGCGGGTGGGGAAGCCGCCGTCTTCCAGGGCGGTGATGATCTCCCGCACGTGCTCCGGATCGCGGGTTTCGATCACCGCATCCACCTCCGCCTTTTTGACCGGAACGTCGCTGAACAGGCGCTGGTGGTAGACTTCCACGATGTTGCCGCCGGTCTTGCCGATCAGCCCGGTCACCTTGGCCAGGACGCCCGGATGGTCGGCGATGTCTATGCGCAGGCGCACCAGCCGCCCGCCTTGCACCAGCCCGCGCATCAGCACCGAGGCCAGCAGGCGCGCATCAATGTTCCCGCCGCAGATCACCACCCCCACCTTGCTCCCGGCGAAGCGTTCCCGGTGCTGCATCAGGGCCGCGACGCCCGCCGCTCCGGCGCCTTCGGCCACGATGCGCTGCACCTCCACCAGCAGGTTGACCGCCGCTTCCAGGGTGGCCTCGTTCACCTGCAACATGGTGTCCACCAACTCCGCGATGATGGCGCGGGTGAGCTCGCCCGGCTGCTTGACGGCGATGCCCTCGGCGATGGTCACGCCGCCGGAGGTGGGGGCGACGCCGTTGAGGGCCTGGTACATGGAGGGATAGGCCTCCGCCTCCACCCCCACCAGCGAGATTTCCGGCTTTAGCGCCCGGGCGGCCGTGGCGATCCCGGCCAGCAGTCCCCCGCCCCCCACCGGCACGACAATGGTTTCCAACTGCGGCGCATCGGCCAGCATTTCCAGGGCGATGGTGCCCTGCCCCGCCACGATGTGCGGATCGTCGTAGGGGTGGACGAAGACCAGCCCCTCCCGCCCGGCGAGTTCGCGGGCGTGCCCGGCGGCTTCATCGATCGTTTCCCCACTAAGCACCACCCGCGCCCCCAGTTCCCGGGTGCGCTCCACCTTGTTGAAGGGGGTGTCCTCCGGCATCACGATGGTGGCAGGCATCCCCAGCCGCCGGGCGTGATAGGCCACCCCCTGGGCGTGGTTGCCCGCCGACATGGCGATCACGCCGGTGGCGGCCTGCTCCGCCGGCAGGCTTTTCAGCTTCACCAGCGCCCCCCGGTCCTTGAACGAGCCGGTGTACTGCTGGTTCTCCAGCTTCAGCCACACCTCGCAGCCCAGCGCCTGGGAAAGGCGCGGGGCGAAGACCAGAGGCGTGCGCACCACCTCGCCTGAAATCGTCTCCGCGGCGGCACGGACGTCCGCAAGGGTCACACTGCCTTTCATCGCTTCCTCCACCGGCCGCCGGGCCTCTGCGGGTTCGCGGCGCGGCGTGTCCGCCGGCCGATTCACGAACGGTGCCGCTGAAAAAGTGTACTGCGATTGAAAGAGATTGCCAGGGGCAATATTGACCCGCCGCCCGATGTGGCCGGCGGCGGATTTCATCAAATATGAAACGTAATCAGAAATACATTGTTTTTATGTAACCAATTCGTCTCTTCCGCAGACTAGTTAAATGGAGGGATGCAAATTCGCTTTTAACCGGGGAGCCGCATCATGAACCTGATTCAGACCTATGCAGGCGTATTGTTGGGTGTGTTCCGGATGGTGATGGTAGCCGTCCTGCTCGTTGGGCTGGCGCTGGGCATTACCGTGAATCTGGTGTTCAAGGACAGGGGCACGGACCGTTTTCCGGTCTCCTGAACCCCGGCCCGGACATGGCTGCGTGGCGAACGGCAGCACCTCTCCAACAAGCCTGAGAAACAGCAATGGAACCGAGTTTCAGAGCGATGAGCCAACGGAGGACGAACGGCGGCCCGGTGCCGGAGCATTCGGCGAAGCGGCTGGGCCTGGAAATGGCAGCCCGTCTGGCCGACCCGCGGGGCCGGAATGTGCGGACGGAGCAGTTGTTCGCGCTCTACATGCCCATCGTGGCGGGACTCTCCCCTGAATCGCAGCGCATGCTGCCCCGTTATCCGACACCGTACCCGGTGGACTGACCCCTCACCTTTGCTGCAGCCGGACCGCAACCCCTCTCTCCATGATGGTTTATCTCCTTTTCCCATCCTGGAGCGGTCCGGCTGCACTTCTCTCTCCATGACCGGCCGGACGCCCCCGGCATCATCCACCTCCTCCCCCACCGCAGTTCCAGGCCACGGACGAATTCCGGCGGAAAACCGGCGCTGGCCGGAGAGTCGAGTTTGGGTTGGTTGCGGTGGGTCGCCCGCCACCCGCCGCGCGGGGCGGGTGGAACCGGGAGGAAAGATGCTTACGCGCAGGTATCGGCGGTGCAATCCGCTTCCGCGCTGACCTGCTTCTTGATGAATTCGGAGGTGAGGTTGATCAACTCGGGCGGAGGCGGATCGTCCAAGATGTTCCGTGCCAGCTCCACACTGTCGTTGTAGCGGTTCATGTACCGGCGGCACGGAGCGCAGAGCAGCACGTGCAGCCGGAAAATCATCGAGTCGGCGACAGGCAGTACGCCGTCGAGAAAATTTACCAGGAACGACTGGACGTCCTGGCATTGTTTCAACAAAGCTGGCATTTGCATGATACGAATCCCTTCTGCACTCTAATGTAATAGGCCGCGTGCCGTGGCGCGATCCTGGTTTGTCTCAATGAAGGCCCTCGCCACTCCCGCCGCCGGGTTTTGCTTGCGGGCGCCAACTGCTGGCGCGCGAACCCGGCATGCGTTCCGCGGGTGCGGGGCAGGGGCGGAGCCCCGGCCTAGCTGAGAGCGATTTGGCTCAACCCGTCCAGATCGTGCAGGATGGTCTTGCGCTGCCGGGTTGAAATCAGCCCCAACTGGCGAAATTCCATGAATGCATAGCTGACCGTTTCACGGGTCGTGGCGATCAGGTTGCCGATCTCCTGGTGGGTGATCGGATAATTGATCATGATGCCTTCCTTCAAATGCTGCCCGTGCTCCTTGGCCAACCGGAGCAGCACCTGGGAAACCTTCCCATTGGCGCTCTTGAACAGCAGGGATTCCAGCCGGCTTTCCATCCGCGCCTGGCGCACGGCCATCTGGCGGCTCAGCCACATCCCGAATTTCGGATCGCTTTCCAGATAGGACATCAGCGAGTCCTTATCCACGGCGTAGACGACGAGGTCCGTGCGGGCCACCGCCTGGCTGTCCCGCCTATTGCCCATCAGCACTTCCGTTTCCCCAAAGATGGAGTCGGCGTTCAGATGGTCCAGGGTCAGTTCGCGCCCTTCCGGCGTGTAGCGGGAAATTTTCACCTCGCCGCTCGAAATCACGAATATCTGCGTGGCGGGGTCTCCCGCGGAGTAGATCAGCGCATGGCGCTTGTAGGTCTTCAGTTGGCCATGGCGATGGATGTACCGCTCCGCCGACGACTCGGATACGGGCGCGTAGCTTGGCAATTCCTGCGTGCGAGCTAACATAATCGTCCTTCCTGGCGTGTTCCTGATGAAAAGCCGGATGCCGGGCGGGGCGGCGAGCCCCGCCTAGATACATGACACCCCCACGAATTCTTCCTACAATTTGTTAGTCTGAAATCTGTCTGAATTGTTACGGGCGGAATTAAAAAATAATCGCATCCTCCCGGCGAGGGGATCTTCCGCTTTCCGGATAGGCCCGGATGGCGAAACACAGTGCCGGAAGAAAGGCACCGCCTCCCGCTCTTATGCGGGGCAGGCACGGCGTAATAATTGGGTTCTTTGAAGGGGATGGTCTGAAGGGAAGAGGGGCCTAGCCGGGCAAGGCGTTCATGTCCGGCTCGCCATAATGACGCAACATTTCAGCGCGCACCCTGTCCCGCAGCTTTAGGGCGGCGTCCCAGTCGGAGCCCTCCGGAGCGATGGGGGGGCGCACGTTGACCGTGATCACTCCTCGGCGGGGCATCCACTGCTCGTCGCGCAGAATGGAGCGGGCGCCCCGCACCACCACCGGCACGATGGGCACGCCGGTCTCCGCGGAGGCCACGAACGCGCCCATCTGGAAGGGCAGCAGCCCCGGGGCACGGACGAAAGTGCCCTCCGGGAAGATCGCCACCCTGCGCTCCCGCGCCGCGGCGGCGATGGCGCGGGAATCTTCCGCCCCCCGCTGCTTGTCAATACGCCCGGCGAACACAGATCCCAGATGCTTGAAAGACACGCGCATAAAGAAATTCCCGGCGAACTCCCGCTTGGCCACGTAGGTCATGGGCTGCGGAAAGGACGCCGCCACGATCAGGCCGTCCAGATAGCTGGAGTGGTTGAACGCCAACAGGCAGGGCTTCCCGGCGGGCAGATGCTCCAGCCCGCGCACCAGCAGGGGGGTGCCCGTGAGCCGGAACAGCAGCCGCGAGCCCACGCGCAGCAGCCTGTAGCTCCAGCCCGCCTTCGGGGTAAGCATGACCGCGCTCCACACCGCCAATCCCAACACCCCCAGCACCGCCAGCCAGTATGCGCTGTATGCCAGGTCGGAGATCAGGCGCGCTGTGCGCCGCAACTGCGGGCCGATGCCGGCCAGCCACACGCGGAGCACCTGCATCCATACCGAGCGGGTCTTTGCGCCCATCGTGCCCCGCTCGTACGACTCCCGGCAGGCGGTGCGGCGGATTTTGCCGCTGGAGGTTTTCAGCACCGAATGGGGCGGCACAACCACCACGTCGTCCGGGGCGATGCCCAGCAACTCCATCGCCGCGTCCCCGATGGCGCGCCGGATTTCGTCCAGCCGCGGCTGCTCCTTTTCCCGCGATTCCGCCAGCACCACCAGCCGCTCCGTGCCCGAGCTTGCGTCGCTGCTGCCGAACACGGCCACGCAGCCCTTGCGCACGCCGGGCAGATTGCCCACGGCGTCCTCGATCTCCGGGGGATAGATGTTCCGTCCGGCGCGGATGATGACGTCCTTGCGGCGCCCGGTGAGATAGATGCTGCCCTGGACGATGTAGGCCAGATCGCCGGTATCCATCCAGTCGCCGTGCCTGATCTGGCTCGTCTCGCGGGGATTGCGGTGGTAACCGCTGGTGGCCGAGGGGCTCTTGAACTGCAGCCGCCCTTCCTCGCGCTCCCCCAGTTCCTGACCGGCGTCGTTGACCACCCGCAGCTCGATGCCCGGCAGGGGCCGCCCGCAATCCACGAATTGCAACGCGTCGGAATCGTCCTCCCGCGCGGGCTCCGCCAGGCGGGAGCGTTCGAACACGTTCCGCCGTACGCGGTCCGTGCGCATTTCGCGATCCATGGAAGAAAAGGCCACCCCCAGCGTCGCTTCGGCCAGCCCGTACACCGGGGTGATGACTTGCGGGCGCAGGCCGTAGGGGGCGAACCGGGCGTTGAAGCCGCGCACGGTACCCGGAATGACAGCCTCCGCGCCGTTGAGCGAAACGCGCCAGGAGCTCAGGTCCAGCCCTTCGATCCGCTCCGCCTCGATGCGGTGGGTGCACAACTCGTAGGCGAAGTTGGGCGCGGCGGAAAGGGTGCCGCGGTGATAATGAATGGCCCACAGCCAGCGCTCCGGACGGGCCAGGAAGGTCAGCGGCGACATCAGCACCAGGGGAATACCGAAGTACAGCGTACCCAGCCACGCGCCGATCAGCCCCATGTCGTGGTACAGGGGCAGCCAGCTTACGAATACGTCGCTGGCGGTGACCCCCATGCCTTCGCCGCACATGCGCACGTTGATCATCAGGTTCCGATGGGAGAGCACCACGCCCTTGGGCGTGCCCGTGCTGCCCGAGGTGTATTGCAGCAGGGCGGTGTCCCCAGGCTGCGCCGGTCTCGGGACGAACTGTGCGTCGTCGCGGGAAAGTTCCCTGACCGTGACCACGTGCCGCATGCCGCTCACCTGCATCTTGAGCAGGCGGGCCACGATCCTGGCCTCGGGCACGGTGATCATGATGGCCGTCTGCGCGTTGTCCAGAATGCCCGTGTGACGGCGCAGATGATCCTCGATCTGCGAGGGGCGCGCCGGGGGGTAGATGGGCACGGGAACGCCCCCGGCCAGCAGAATCCCGAAGAAGCTGAATAAATAGTCGAAGCCGCTGGGCAGCATGATGGCCACCGCCTGGCCCGGCTGGAGATCGTGCTCGACCAGCCCCGCCGCCACGGCTCTGGCGCCTTTCATCAGCTGCTGATAGGTGAGCTCTGCCGGCTGCTCCGCGTCTCCGTAGAAGTAGATATGTGTGCGCCCGGGATGGGCGTTGACCCGCCACTCCAGCATTTCGATCAGGGTTTTCGCGTCGTCCGGCCTGGACCCCACTTCCCCCTGCGCGATGGCGCAGGCCTCCGTGTCGCTGAGCGGCTTCCAGGCGCTGCCTCCGTCCCTGACGATGGCGCGGATCAGGTCGTGCGGGGTATCGGCCGAAGCCAGCACGTGGTCGGGCAGGGTGAGGCCCAGGGCCCTTTCCAGGCGCACCAGCAA